>CAMLNE010000010.1 GCA_946481265.1 uncultured Panacagrimonas sp.
GGCGCGGCCGAGCGGCGCGCGGAAGTCGCCGCCTTCACCGGAGCCGATCGCGACAAGCAGGACGGGCCGATCTCCCGCGCGCAGATAGCTGGTGCCGTAAGGTCCGCGCAGCCGCATCGGCGTGCCGACCGGCAGGTCGACTATGCGCGAGGAGAACGCGCCGCCCGGAATCCGCTTGATCACGAAGCTGAGTTCATTGCGGCTGGCGGTCGGCGTGGCGATCGAATAGCTGCGCCAGGTCAGCGATCGCGCTTCACCGAGGCCCAGCTCGACGAACTGGCCGGCGTAGAACTCGAAGGGCGCCGACAGCGCCAGTCGAAGCTCGACCAGCTCGGGCGTCAGCAGGCGGACGCCGGCCAGGCGGGCGTCGGCTTCCTGCGGCGGCAGCAACGGCCGGGCACGAAGGTCGGGAAGACGGTTGTCACGGATCAGCAGGTCGGTCAGCGGCCTGGCGCGGCACAGCAGGCCCCAGCCCTGGTCGCGCTCGGCGTCGGGCAGCGAGTAGACCGACACGTCGCCGTAGTCGATCTCGCCGTCCTCGATCTGGAACTTGCAGGTCGAGCACTTGCCGCTGCGGCACCCGTACCGTATCTGCACGCCCTGTCGCAGCGCGGCGTCGAGCACCGTCTCGCCGGGCTCGACGTCGAAGCTCTCTCCCGAGGGCGTGAACTCGACATTGAAAGTCGCCGTCATACCGGCCCTCCCGGCAGGCCCGAAGCGCGGAGCGGCATCGCGCAGCGGTGGCCGGGGCGCGGGCGCAACAGGACTGGGTCCACGCGCCTAGCCCTGCGGATCCATCTGGGTGATGGCGCTGGTGACCTTGAACATGCGCGGCGTGGTTTGCACGCGACCCACGTAGCTGGTCAGGATCACCAGCCACTGCGGCATCGTCAGCGGCGACCCGAGCTCGTCCGCCACGCGGTCGAGATCCACCTCCAGATCGCAATCCGTGGACGTCACCTTCCAGTAGGTGCCATGGTCCGTGATCTTGAATTCCGGGTGATCCTCCATCAGCACATCGACCGTGGCCTGCGCCTCCGCCGAGCCCTGCATCAGGATGATCGAGATCGGCGTGCGATCACTGCCTGCAATGACCATCAGGCGGCTCCCGCGCCCGTGAACCCGAGCCGGGCAAGCACGGCGTCCGCCTGCGCGCTCGCGCTGGCGAACGCACTGTCGAACTCGACACTGCGAGGCGACAGCCGGCCGAAGATCGGCTCCAGGGCCTGCGCCGCCTCGCGCGCTCGCGCGCTCCATGCCGCGAGCCACTCGGCGATCACGGCGCGGTTTGCCGGTGCCTCGGCCAGGGCCGGGTCGGTGACCATCCGCACGAAGGCCTCGGTTGCAGCGAGGTTGCGCCGACGGTCGCGCTCGCTCGTCAGGACGATATTCGCGGCGACGACATCGCCGTTGGCGCCGGCATTGCCGCGCACGAACGCGCTCAGTGCGAGCTGTTGCAGCAGCGGCCCGACCGCGAGATTGATGCCCACCATCAATTCGCCCCAGTCGCCGGTATTGATGATGCGCTCGGCAAGCCGGCGCGCCGGCTGGTAGCACGGGTCCTCCATCCAGGCGCGGCGCCCCGCCGCATCATCGACCGCCGGGTTGTAGCGCTCGAGTTCTACCAGGTAGACGACGACGTCCTGCGCATGCCGAAGGTGATCGAAGCTCTGGAAACAAAGCACGTTGCCCAGCGCGTCGCTCAGCGCCTCGCGCTGCGCCGGGCATAGTGCGCGAAAGATCGCGTACTCCAGGAACGACCATGCCCGGTAGTGGGTCGACAGCACCTGGCCGACCCACTCGGGGCTCAGCGCGGACAGCGTGCCGTTGAGACCCGCGTCCTCGGTGGCGCGCTCGATGGCGGTCTCCTGCTGTTCCTGGTGCCGGATGTAGGTGCGCTGCCAGTGCTGCGCCGGATCGCGGTATCGGAACCAGTCCGGGTGCCGCAGGCGCGTCGAGTCCTGCTTCCACAGGGTGCTTCCATCGGTGCGCAGCAGGAACGCCTCGGGTCCGAAGCGACCGCCGCCCGCCATCTCGTATCCCGATGGGTCGGGCTGCTGGTGGATCGTCAGCGCCTCGTACTCGGTCAGTCGTCGCGCGGCCGGCTTGATGAAGGTGAAATCGCGCGCCGGCTTCGGCGCCGTGGAGGCGGACCGCTCGATCACGGCGCTCATTGCAGGGTCACCGGCGCCTGCATCCGCGGTGCGCCGTCGGCCGGAAGGCTCTTCAGCGGGTCCCGGATTTCAATCTTGGTCGCCTGGATGTCGTCGATCGTCCACATCCGGTCCCAGCGCAGCGACGGCTGGCCGACCAGGGTCTTGCCGTCGGCGCGGAGCAGGCCGCATTCCTTCACGTAGTGGGACAGTTCATAGCCGTCGTACTGCTCGAACCAGGTCCAGGCCTTGGCATAGCGATGCGGCTCCTGTGCGAAGAGGTGCTCGCAGCCGTCGCTGCAGAACGCGTGCTTGCGGCCCTCGGCCTCGCGGATGCGCACCGTGGAGCGGTCGTAGCGAGGGAACACGCAGGGCATCTGGCAGACGCGGCACACCGGTGGAACCTGCTCGAGCAGCGTCATCGGGATCTGGCCGTCGCGCGGGTCCCCCATCTTCGCGTAGGCCTCCCAGAAGGGGCCGTACAGGCCATACCAGCCCGGATATTTCTTCTCGAACCACTCGAAATCGCGCGGCGTCAGCGGATCGATGCGGCTGAACTGCACCGGCCAGGTGGCCGCCAGCATCATCACGACGTTGTGGTGGCCCCAGGGAATGCGGGCCTTGGCTTCCTCCCAGCCGCGCGGCAGGTTCACGCCGAAGGGCTTGAGGCGTTCGATGTAGGAACCGGCCCAGTCCTGACCGACCCACTCGGTCCAGGCCTCGTGGTAGGAGCCGCCGCGGTGTTCCTGGAAATAGTCGTAGACCGACCCGATGAAGGAGTCGAGGAACGAGTGCTGGCGCCAGAACGCGTTGTCGAAGTCGCGCTGCAGGCGCGGCAGGTTGTCCGGCACCGATGCGATCGCGGCCAGGGTGGCGTAGCCGTTGGCCATGTGGCGCGCCTCGTCGGACTGCACGCTCAGGAACGTGGTCGGCGTCGCCTCGTCGCCGTTCATGGCGGCCACCTCGGTGAGCGTCACGAAGATGGGGTTCGTGTAGGCCGTTTCGGCGACCACCTGAAGATTGAGGGCGCCTTCGATCGGGTCGCTTGCAAAGAATGCATCCAGCGCCGGGCGTGCGGCGCGCGTGATCATGTTCTGGCCGCGGATCGCGAAGCCGCGGTCGAAGCCTTCCGGGTCGCGCGCATGCTTGGCCAGATAGCGGATCAGGTGCGCTTCCTGGTTGGTGTGACGCACCTCGTCCATCATCTGTGCGAGATAACCCTGGCGGAGCTCGGCGTTGTCCACCGCATCCACCAACTGGCCGGTGCACTTCATCGCCGCGTACTCCGCGTACGTGGTGACCGGCAGGGCCATCTTCAGGATTTCGGTCCAGCGCTCGGACGCCTTGGCCGGCATCTTTGCCCGCGCCATGACGTCGCTCATCGCACCGTACTGGCGGTCGTCCTTGTCGCGTTCCATCTTGCAGTAATCGCGCACGAGATGACGGAATGGATCGCTCGTCTTGGCCGGAATCCGGTAGTTCACCGGGTATCGCGAGGCCTTCGGCTCGTAGCTGAAGTTCCAGTCGAAATCCTTGACCCGGTCATGTGCCTTGATGAATTCAGCGCTGTCCATCGACTTCTCCTTGCGTCCGTCGCGGCCATCTGTCGCGGGGCAGGATAGGTCGGCGGCAGCGGCGATTCTTTGCATCGCCTGCCTTCGACTTGTCGCGTTTTGCCAGCCCTGTGCCGGGCATCTTGCAAGGCCCCGGGATCGGCCCATAATCGCCGCACGAACGTGGGTGCCCCGGCATCGAACGGCCATCTTCCCGGTCCTGTTCCGGGTCGCGGCGCCGCCCCTGCAGGAGCACCGAGGAGAGACAGTGATGTTTCCCGGTGCCGTGCTGAACGACCATTGGCGTGACCTCGAGAGCTGGACCACCGCCACGGTGGCACCGTCGAGGCAGTTCGACCGGTGGCGCGATTTCGTGGTGGACGCCCACCTGCAATGGAACATCCATTCGGTGCGCTGCGACCAGTTTCCGGCCTTCATCCGCCAGGGACGCTGCAACGGGTTCCGGCTGGTGCACCTGACCGCCGCGCGTGGCGGCGTGATCGGCCGGCGGTCGGTGCACGAGATCGGCCGGGACAGCGAAGCCCTCTACAACCTGATCTATGTCGCCGAGGGCTCGCAATGCCTCGACTTCGAAGACCACGAGCTCCTGCTGGGCCCCGGCATGTTCGCGCTATGGGACTCGACGCGACCGATGAATTTCAATACCGGCCAGGGCTTGCGCCAGATCACGTTCGCCGTTCCGCGCAAGCGCCTGGACGAGGCTCTGCCACGGTCGGACTCGTTCTGCGGGCGCGCGATGCAGGCCACGTCCGGCATCGGCAAGCTTTTCATCGACCACATGCTCGCGTTCGAATCGAGCTTCGGGGAGCTGTCCAGATCCGAGGCGGTCGAGTTGCTTGAGGTCACCACGGAGATGCTGGCGGCCACCCTGCGCGTCAAGATCCAGCCGCTTGCCCAGCGCGGGTCGCGCGAGCAGCTCGAGCGTGTCATGGCGGGGATCAACCGCCAGCTCGACGATCCGCGCCTGAGCCCCCGCCGCGTCGCCCGCGACAGCGGGATGTCGGAGCGACACCTCTACCGTCTCTTCGCCCAGGTGGACAGCACGCCCGCATGCTGGATCCGCGCGCGCCGCCTGGAACAGTGTCGTCGCGAGCTGGTTTCACGCTCCTGCGCGCATCTGGGCATCATCGATATCGCGGCGCGCTGGGGCTTCTACGATTCGAGCACGTTCTCGCGCATGTTCCGCCAGGCGTACGGCGTATCGCCCCGGCAGATGCGCCTGTCGGCGGATCCTGCGACCCGCTGAAGCGGCGGCCTGGCGCATGCACGCAGGGCGATCGCGTCGGCGCGCGGGTCGCTGCCGGCCTGTCGACCGGCTCAGCGGGTCATTGCCCGGCTGCTCGGCTCACCCAGCCTTCTTCAGCGCCGCCACCTCCGCCTCGAGCGCCGCAATGCGCAGGTCCTTGGGATTGAGCATGAACTGGCTCTGCAGGGCCTTGGCGTCCATCTTCACGCGGCTGCCCATGCTGATCCCGTAGATGGTGCTCACATCCTCGCCCCAGCAGCCCATGAACGGCAGGCTCGGTGGCGGCTCGGCGGTTGACCAGGTCTTCACGAACTCGTCGTAGGGCAGGCCGCGCGCGATGCGCGCCTTGCGTTCGCCCGCGCGCAGTGCCGCCGTGGCGTCCTCGTCCACGACACCGCTCACCGGGTCGAAGGCCACCTTGTAGATGTCGCGGGCGGTGTCGTGCGAGATCAGGTCTTCCTCGATGTCCTTCATGACCAGCGCCGGATCGCGCTGCAGGACGTCGCCGTAACCGCCGCCCGAGCCCTGGCACATCATGTACAGCTCGCCGGGCGCGGCCAGTTCGAAGGTCATGCCCATGTCGTGCGTCGAGTACGTCGCGCCCTCGATGGGCTGCTCGTTCATCAGGTAGAGGATGTCGAACTTGATCTTCTCGGGATTCTTCTTGAGTTCCTCGAAGACGTTGACGCCCTTGATCTTGCACAGCGGATAGGTGGGCGAGGCATAGCCGCCGAACAGGGGCTGCGCGCTGGAGAACAGCGAGCCCGAGCAGCCGGTCATGAAGCCCCACAGGCCGGAGTGGCGATAGGTGTGGATCTGCTCGTAGCCCAGGCCGCTGCGCTGCTTGCCGAAGCCGACGCGGTCCTTGGCCAGGGTGAACGCGCCCAGGCGCACCATCGGCAGGTCCTCCTCCATCAGCTCGACCTCGCCCAGGTCGCAGTGCGCGGCAAACGGCGGTGACACCGAGTGCTCGCCGTCGCGGTGGGCGCGACCGCCCTGCCCCATGCCGTTGATGTCCGCACAGAAGTTGCCGACGTACTCGCCGTGCTGGGTCAGGCCGCCGTAGATCAGCGTGGCCGGCTGGTCGTACTGCGGTGCGACCATCGCGGTGTAGCGATGCGGCAGGCTGTAGTTGAACTTGGCCATCGGGATGCAGGCGATGGTCATGGTCTTGAACAGCGGGATCAGGCTCATCGCCTGCGGCGTGTCGAACGAGCCGTTGATGATCGACTTCTCGTCGAAGATGAAGTCGAAGGGCGTGAACACCGCCATGGTGAAGGGCAGGTCCGGCCAGATGTTCTGCATGTAGCCGGAATACAGCATGGTCTTGAACGAGGCCTGCGCCGCGTTGATCGAGCGGTTCAGCAGTTCGGGCGAGGAGCCGCGCATGTCGACGATCATGCGGTCTCCCTTGACCGTGATCGCCATGTTGAGCTTCAGCAGGGCATTTTCACGCAGGGTGGAATCCGCGAACGACACCGTGCGCGTGGTGCCGTCCGGCAGTTCGCTGATGCGACGCCTGACCTCGACCACCACGTCCTCGATGTGCTTGCGCAAGGTCAGGATCAGCGCTTCCTCGCCGTGTTCCTCGAGGATCCGGATGATGCGCTCGCGCAGGCGCAGGACCGAGTGCAGGCGCACCTTCATGTCCTCGAGCTGCAGCTTGGGATCGCGCACCGAGTTCTGCAGGAAGGTGACCAGGTCGCGCCTGAGCTCGAAGTTCTCCACGACCTTGAACGGCGGCATCTTCAGGCCTTCGTCGAACTTGCTCTCGGCCGCGGCGGGCATGCCGCCCGGCTCGGTCGCGCCGTTCTCGCCCTCGTGGATGGTGGCGGACAGCCAGCATACGAGCCGGTCGTTCCAGAACACCGGCATCATCATCGACTGGTCGGTGTTGTGGATGCCGCCGTAGCGGGCGTCGTTGTGGATGAAGCCGTCCCCCTCGCGCACGCCGACCGTGGGCTCGCTGGCCCAGTACTTGTTGATGAACTTGATCGGGTAGAACACCGCGGCGGCGAATCCGCCGACGCCGTGCGGCGCGATCATCGACAGGTCGCCCGCAGCGGTAAAGATGCCGGTGGTCATGTCGCCCCACTTGGCGCCGGGCGCCGCGCCCATCTGCTCGATCATGGTGTTGCTCTCGTCGAGCGCCGCGACGATCAGCCCGCGCACCTCGTTGACCTTGTGCGGATCGACCGCCCCGGACAGCAGCGCCTCCTCGCGTTCGGTGCGCGCCTCGATGCGGTGGTTTTCCATGATGGCCGGATCCGGCCCGTAGAACAGCTTGTTCTGGACCAGGAAGCGATCGAGCAGCGCCTGCTGCTCGGGGGTGTTGGGTGCGTTCATAAGATGTTCTCCTCGACAGCAACGTCATTCACCGCAAGGGCGCAACGGGGAGGTGGAAGAGAACGAAGGGCCATCCCGCTTCCATCCGTTCCCTGGGCCATCTGTTTTTCCTTGTGCGCCTTGCCGAAGGTCTTGTCAGTCCGCCAGGCGCGTGAACCAGACCGCGTTCTGCTCGGCGGCCTGGTAGCGCCAGCCCGGTTCGATCAGGTAGGTCGTGGCACGCGTGACCACGATCGCCGGCCCTTCGATCGTCGTGCCCGGCCGCAGCGCGGCGTCGTCGTAGACCGCCGTCTTCAGCGCGCACTGGTGGCCGACGAAGTGGCAGCTGCGCTCGCCCACGGGCGCCGGCGGCGCCAGCATCTGCTTGCCCGGCTTGATGCCCTTGAACTTGATGCCCGGATGCTCGACGAACGAGCAGACGCGGATCGTGTTGATGCGCACGCCGGCCTCGGGCGTCTGGCTGCCCGCGCCGAAGCGTTCGCCGTAGCGGCCGTGGAACTGCTCGATCAGCTTGAGCACGTGCTCGGGAGCGGTCAGGCGGTTCAGATCGGTGACTACCGCAGTCTCGACCCGCTGGTTGCCGTAACGCATGTCCAGCTCGAGGCGATAGCCGATCCGCGGCGGCTCGAAGCCCTGGCGCACCAGGTCCTCGCGGCCACGGCGCTCGAGTTCCTCGACGATGCCGTTGAAGCGGTCGTAGTCGTTGAAGAAGCTCTGGCGGTTGGCGTCGAACAGCGTGGTCCAGGTGCTCATCTCGTGGATGTGCAGCTGGCTCATGTTGCCGGCGCCGCAGGCCGAGAACACCGAGGCGAACGGCGGCGCCAGGATGGTCTTGACGCCCAGCGCGCGGGCGATGCCGCAGGCGTGCAGCGGGCCGTTGCCGCCATAGGCCAGCGTGGTGAAGTTTTCCGGCTCGTAGCCACGGGTGCGCAGCTCGCGCGCGATGCCGTTGGCCATGTTGGTGTCGACCGTGGACTTCATCAGCTTCGCGCACTCGACCACCGACAGGTCCAGCTCTTCGCACAGATGCTCCTCGATGGCCTGCTTCGAACGGCGCGCATTGAGCTTGATGCGCCCGCCCGCGTAGTTGGCCGGATCGAGGTAGCCGAGCATCAGGTCGGCGTCGGTGACGGTCGGCCGCATGCCGCCGCGGTCATAGCAGGCGGGTCCCGGATCGGAGCCGGCCGATTCCGGGCCGACCTGGATGGTCTGGAACATGCGGTCGTACTTGCAGATCGAGCCGCCACCGGCGCCCAGGGTCACCAGGTGCACCATCGGCACGCTGACCATCCAGCGTTCGATGACCGGGTTGAAGTCGTAGTGCTTGACCCCGCCCTCGACCACGATGCCGATGTCGAAGCTGGTGCCGCCCATGTCGGTGGCCACGATGTTGCCCAGCTCGGCCTGCAGCGCCAGGTGCTCGCTGGCCGCGATGCCCGACACCGGGCCCGAGTGCACCGTCTGCAGCGCATCGGTGGAGTTGAGCTGCGCCATGCCGCCGGAGTTGTGGTTGCACAGCATCGGCTTGTCGTAGCCGGCGGTGCGCAGGTTGAGCTCGAGCGTGCCCAGGCCGTGGTACATCACCTGGTGCAGGAAGCCGTCCATGATGGTGGACATGGCGCGGGCGTACTCACCCTTGCGGCCACCGACCTGGTGCGAGAGCAGCAGCGGGATCGCGCCGAGCATATGGCCCGGGTATTCCTTGAGGAAGACCTCGCGCACGAGCAGTTCGTGCTCGGGATTGACCACCGAGTTGGCCAGGGTCACGACGATGACCTCGGCGCCCTTGTCGACCAGCTGGCGCAGCTTGTCGCGCAGGTCCGCCTGGTCCAGCTTGAGCAGCACCTGGCCGGCGTAGTCGATGCGCTCGCGCACCTCCAGGATCATCGGGATCGGCACGATCGGATCCGGACGCTGCGCGTTGGGAACGTCCATCTGTTCCTTGTGCGACAGGCCGGTGGCGTAGCCCTTGGCGCGGGCCAGCGGCACCGAGGCGCGGAAGCCCATGGTGGTGAGCATGCCCAGGCGCGGACCCTTGCGCTGGATCAGCGCGTTGGTGCCCAGGGTCGTGGCATAGCGCACCGAGTCGACCTGGGAGAGCAGGTCGGTTTCCTTCAGGTTCAGCTCGGTGCAGGCGTTCTTCAGTGCCTCGTTGAAACCCAGCGCCAGGTTCTGGTGCGTAGTGAGCGCCTTGGATTCGATGTACTTGTTGTCCCAGGCCACGAAGCAGTCCGTGAACGTACCTCCGATATCGACTGAAACGCGCCTCATGCCTTCTCTCCGGTGGCGATGCGCGCCATCGGCTGGCCGGCGTGCGTGCGATTGCGGTTGCGCGGGTAGTCCTTGCCGTGCGGCTCCTTGGTGACCTCGTCGCGGTGCTTCCACTGCTCCTTCATCGCGTCGATATCGAATTCCATGTCGCGCAGGGGCGGGTGGCCCGGCGGCAGGTACTCGGTTTCCATCATCGTTCCGCACTGCGGGCAGTAGTACTCGATCAGCCGGCACCAGGTCGGGTCCGGCGAATAGGTCAGCGTGTACTTGTCGGGATCCAGCAGCGGCTTGTGGATCTCGCGCGGGTCGCGGTTGTAGGCGAGCAGGCCGCGCTTGTAGTTGTCACGTGCGGAAATCAGCACCTTGTCGCAGTGCCGGCATTCCCATTTCTCCGTGTCCAGGTCGATGCGAAGGTTTTCCGTCATCAGGACTTTCATCGATCTTCTCCTCCAATACGTCAAAGTTCTTGCCGTTGCGCGGCGAAATAGGGGCTAGGCGCGGCTGAGCAGGATGTCGCCGCTGTCGTTGACCTCGAAGCGCCAGCCGGCGTCGATGCGGCCGGTGAAATAGGCCTCCTCGAGCACGGCGGGGCCGGCGGCCGAGGCGCCTGCCTTCTGTTCCTCGACCCGGTACAGCGGAACGTCCTGGCCGCTGACCTGGCGCTTGCCGGCGGCAACGGCCTCTGCCTTCTTCTTGCCGAAGCTGCCCTTGAGCTTGGGATGCGGCAGCCGGCGGGTCGCCGTCACCGACACCGACAGCAGGGCATCCGCCGGCAGATCCTTGGGCAGGCTGCCGTTGGTCAGCGGGCGGCGTTCATCGGTATCGCGCGCGGTGATCAGCAGGGTGTTGTGCGTCTCGCATTCGGACAGCTCGAAGCCCTCGGCGTACATGCCGCGCCGGGCCTGGTCGGCCAGCTCGTCCAGGCAGGCCTTCAGGCCGGCCGCGTCGCGCTGGCGCAGCGGTGCGTCGTACTCGTGGCCGATGTCCGAAAAGCCCAGGCCGAAGGCGGAGAACACCGCCGCCAGGCCCGGGATCAGGACGCGCGAGATGCCGGCGGCCTCGGCCACCTTGCACACGACGAAGGGACCGCCGCCGCCGAAGGCCGCGAGCACGGTGTCCTTGTCGATGTGCGTGTATTCCTTGAGGCTGTTGGCGACCTTCTCCACCCAGGCCTTCTCCATCGCGGCGGCCGCGGCCTCGACCGACAGGTTCAGCGGCTTGGCGATGCGGTCCTGCACGACGGCGCGGGCGCGCTCGCGGTCCAGCGCCAGGTCGCCGCCGAAGAACGAGGCGGGATCGAGCAGCCCCATCACCAGGAAGGCGTCGGTGATGGTGGCCTCCGTGCCGCCCAGGCCGAAGCAGGCCGGTCCGGGCGCGCTGCCCACCGACTGCGGTCCGACGCGGATCTGGCCGTCGACCACCTTGATGATCGAGCTGCCGCCCACGCCCACGCTGTGCACGTCGCTGAGCGGGAAGGAGACCTGCACGCCTTCGACATGCCCGCGCGCTTCCGAGCGCACGCTGCCGTCGCGGATCTCGCCGATGTCGGTGGTGGTGCCGCCCACGTCCATGCTGACCAGGTGCTTGAAGCCGTAGTGCGCCGACACGGCGCCCGCGCCTTCCATGCCGCCGCGCGGCCCCGAGCTGTAGGTCTTGAGCGCGATGGTCTTGGCCACGCGCGCCGAATTGCCGTCGTTGCGGAAGATCAGCAGGGGGCTCTGCGCCTTGTTGGCGCGCAGCTTGTGCTCGGCGTTGTACAGGAAGCTCTCCATCGCCGGGTGCAGGAAGGCATTGAAGATCGCCGTCCAGGTGCGGCGTACGTCGTTGTCGTCCTCCACCACCTCGTGCGTGTAGAGCAGGGGAACGGCGCCGAGCAGGTGCTGCGGGAATTTGCGCAGCAGCAGGTTCTTGACCCGGGTTTCCTGCTCGGAGCGATCGGCGCCGCCGTGGGCGACGATGATGCGGTTGGCACCGGCCGAGGACAGGGCATTGACCGCCATGACCGCGGCCATCTCGAAGGCATCGCCCTTCAGGGAGAGGTCGAGCGTGCTGACGCGGCCGTCCATCATCGTGTCGAACAGCTCGCCCGCCTTGCCTTGCGCCCGCAGGGCGTCGGCTTTGAGCTTGCCGGTGAGGATGATGCCCAGGCGCGGTCCCTTGCGCTCGACCAGGGCATTGGTGCCCTGCGTGGTGGAGTAGCGGATGTGGTCGGTGCTGGTGATCAGCGAGACCAGGTCCTCCTTGCCGTAGATCGCCTTCGAGGCCTTGGCCAGCCCGTCGAAGAAGCAGCGCGACAGGTCGTGAGGCGTGGTCAGGGTCTTGGTGCGGTGCACCTGGTCGCCGTCGATCACGCAGATGTCGGTCAGCGTGCCGCCGTTATCGATATTGATGAGCTTCCCCACCGTCTCCTCCTTGAATGGTATGTGGGCAGGACCCTGGCTTGGGTCTGGTCCATTGAGCCCGCCTAGGCTAAGAGGCGGGCTCCAGCATCTCACTACCCGGGGGGGTAAAGACGCCATTAGGGCTCGCCCTGAATTCGCCGGAAGCGAGCGGACGACCGGCGCCGGGAGACGAAAGAGCGGGCGAGGGAGCGCGGGGCAGCGCAGGACAGCGCAGCAGACGGGCTTTTGCCGGGCGTTCGAGGGCGCTGCAGAGGATTGCTCGAATACGCGTGCGCGGGCCGCGCGGCACCCCGCCGGGCCTGCGTGACGCCGTGTTCCCACGCCGCGGACGGATCGATGCGGCACGCATCACGGATCTGCGCGACGGCGGGATCGCCGGAATGCCCCGTCCCGGGAATCGCTCAAGGTGGAATCGTGCGGGAACGAGGATCGAAGGCGCCCGGCCTCCGTACGAGCGGGGATGCCCGGGTATTGCGTGCCCGGATCACCTGCAGGGAGCTGGCCTGCACCGTCACCGCCGGCGCTGGATCGGCCGGGTCCGCCTGTGTCTTCCGGGTTCTTCGGTGCAGTACGGGCCGCGCGGAACGATGGTTTGCCGTCAGGTCCGCGATGTCATCGCCCGACGTTGGTTTCCGCGACTCCGCAAGGGCTGACGATGGGAACGTCGCGCCACCACCACATCCGGGCAGCGTCAGGTCCGCCCTGTCGAAGTTCCCGCGATGCCACCGGGGGGGCAGGCGCAAGGATGCGCCGGTCCCCGGCGGCAAGGGTGCTGGACGAGATCGCGCGGCCGCAGCCGCGCATCTGCGCCGGTGAGGCCGCCGAGGTCCGGACCTTGCCGGGCCCGGCGGGGGCTCACTCGCCGAACAGCTTTCCGAAGAGCTTGTCCATCGCCTTGTCGACGGCGCCGTCGGTGGCCTTGTCCACTTCGGATTCGGCGCGTCCCTCCACTCGCTGCTGCTGGCGCTCGGCCTTGTTCCCGAAGAGTCCGCCGAGAAGCCCACCGGAGCCGCCGTTGTCCGCGCCGCCGGACAGGGCGCCCAGGTCGGGCATCTGCGTCGGCTCGGCCGGCAGATCGAATCGCGAGGCGGCGGGGCGATCGGCCGACAGGCTGACCAGGCTGAACGTGGTGCCGTGGCGCAGCAGACCCTGGCTCTTCAACTGGGCGGACAGCTGGTCGGCGGCGGCGTTGGCCGGCAGGCCGGCCAGCTCCGTCATGGTCCTGCCCATCAGCAGCATCGCCTCGGTCAGTTCGCGTACGCGTCCATCCTTGCTGAGCACCAGGGTTTCGGTCTGGGTGGCGCCATCGGCGTCGACATACGTGAGCGTGTGGACGCGTCCGCTGATGCCCGCCACGGTCTCGCTGCGGCCGGCGTCGGTCAGGCTGACGAAACGGGCCATGTCCTGCGCACCCAGCGCGGGCTGCTGCATGCCCTGCTGCGGCATCAGGCCGCCCAGGCTCTTCATCGCTGCCGCGGCGTCGATCACCATCGCTTGGCCGTCGCCCTGGTCGATCACGGTGTAGGCACGGCCGTCCCGCACGATCATGTAGCCCTGGCTGCCTTCCTCGCCCACCGACTGCATGCGCAGCCGGTTGCCGTCGAACTCGATCTGCGATCGCGCCGTGGCCCCTTCTTCACCGGACACGACCACCGCCGTTCCGCCACCCAGCGCCAGCACCGGCGTCAGCGTCAGCACGGCCATCAAGGCCAACTTGTGAATGTTCATCGATCCCCTTCTTGTGGAACAGCGAAATGTCCGTGCCGCGGTCGCAGCCGCGGGCGAGGTCCGCGGCGCGGTACGGCGTCGATTGTCGTGGCCGAATCCAGGTTTCAGGCCCCGGGCCGGAATACCTCCCTGGAGGAGGTAGCGCGCGCAGTGGCGTCAGCGGCCGCGCGGCAGATGGGCCGGGGGCCGAGTATGGTGACCTGCGCCGGGTTGTCCAGCGGCGACTTGCGCTCACCGATGCCGGCTAGGCCCAGCCGGCCACAACAATCCTGCTGATGCGCTGGAGGAGGTGCGGATACCTCGTGCCATTCACGTATCCGTGGGGGCGCCCGGATGAGAGTTCCGAACGCCTGCGCACGACGCAGCCGAGTGGAGAACGCAGCCGGCTCGTCGCTGCGATGCGCGAACGCCGTGCGCGTCGGCGGTCGCTCGCCTGGCGAACGACGCCCAAAAAAATCCGGCGCCACATGCGGGTGGGGCGCCGGAGTGCTCTGGCGAAGAGCAGGAGGAACTTGCGGTGCGGTCGTTGCCGTCCGTTCAGATCTGCGGCTGCCGGGACTTCACCGGTTCAATTGCCGAGACGGGCGATGGCGCTCGTGGTCAGGAACTGGTTGTAGAAGTCGTAATCCGGGTCGTACTCGGACTTGTAGCCCGCCGGGCTCGCCTTCGCGTGGTGGATGCGCGTCATGCGGTTGGACTGGATGTCATGGACATGGCAGTAGTCCCAGGACCAGGCGGGCGTCCCGTCCTTGTTCTTGTGGACGTGCTCGCCCTTCTGCTGGCGGCCGGAGCCGGTTTCGAACGACTTCCAGACCTCACCGCGACGATCGAAGGTGACGCTTGAGTTGTACATGTTGTTGCGCGTGTCGATCCAGACGCGCTTCTTGCCGACCGGCGCGCGCGGGTAGCCGGTGGGCTTGGTCTCGAACACCAGGCACTCGGGCACCAGCTGGAAGTTGGTGTCGTAGAAGGTCAGGTTCTTGCCGCCGCCATGCACCTTCTTGTCCCAGTTCGGCGCATCGCCCTGCCAGTTGTCCGACATCGGCGCCAGATGGGGTTTTCTCTCGATCAGCTGGTAGTCGCCCCAGGTGAGCATGGGGTCGCCCGAGGACCAGGCGTCGGACAGGAAGAAGGTCATGCCCGGCACGACCGGCTCGAAGCGCTGGTTGGTGGGGAACTGGCGCACGCGCTTGAACGCAGGGAAGTACCCGTGCAGGTCCGGGAACTTGCGCTGGTCGTAGTACCAGATCGACAGGAACGACGAACCCTTGACGTCGTTCGGGCGCGTGAACCAGATCGACTGCAGGCGCAGCAGGTCCTTCCTGTTGTTGAACACCTTGCCGTCGGCGCGTGCCTGGCATTGGAGCTCGGCCCAGATGAACTCGCGGTCGTAGCCGATGCTGCCATCCGGCGCGAGGCTGGCTTCCGGAATCGCGTAGATGGAGAAGTTGTGGCGACCCCAGCTCATCGTGATGTTGGCCAGTGCCTCCTTGGCGTCCTTGGGTTCCATGAAGGGAACGCCGCCGAGCCAGTTCTCGCCGTTGTCGGCGATCAGGTTGCCGTCCTCTGCCCACTTGGCCCGCCCCTTGTTGCGCAGGCTGGCCTCGAGGTGATCCTGGTTGAACATCTGCGTGATGTCGCGCGTGGTCGGCACGATCTTGATGCGACGCTTCTGTTCCTTGAGATTGACGTACTGGATGGGATCGAGCAGGTCCTTGACGACGTCGACGTTGTTGGCGTCGATGTAGTCGCCGGTCTTGATCTTGCCCTTGGTATACATGTCGATGGACATCAGCTCGTCCGGATAGGCCTTGCTGATGTCGCCGTTGCTCTGGGCTGCTGCCCACATCGGGGACAGGACCCCCAGGCCGCCGAGGCCCATCGCTGTCTTGTTGAGAAAACAGCGACGGCTGTAGTCGAAATCGTATTTGCGGATATGCATCGGGCACTCCTCTCCAGAGAACGCATGTTGGAGCCCGGTGCTGTGCCGGGCTTCGTTTTTCCCGCATCGCCAGATGCAATGACCGCCGCCGGGCTCTGTATGATTTTTCGGACGTGCGTCCCGGCCTGGATGAAGGTAGGTTCGCGGGGTCCGCGACACACTACCCTTGAGGGTAATCTTGCCCCTCGCGGCTCGGTATCCTCCCCGGACTGGAATCGACGCACGACGAGGTCGCAGTGAGATCGAAGCTCACCGGGCAAGCCGTTACGGCGGCCATAAACCACAAGATTTCAGCGCCTAAGGCGCACCGCAACGCGGTGGAGCGCGAGCAGCTGCTGGATCGCATCTTCAGCGAGGCGCCGGCGCGCGTGGTCGTCTTCCAGGGGCCGGCCGGTCATGGCAAGACCTCGCTCATGCTGCAGGCACAGAGCGCCTGTCGCAGCCGCGGCATGCTCACCGGCTGGATCTCGCTGGACGAGAGCGACAACGACGTCACGCGCTTCCTGGGCCACCTGCAGGAAATGGTGTCGGGCCTGCGTGCCAGCGTGCACCATCGAGGCGCCGTGCCGGATCCCGCGCGCGTCCCGGACCTGACCTCGCGCACCGACTGGCTGGTCGGGCGCCTGCTCGAACTGGGCCGGCCGGTCGCGGTGTTCCTGGACGACCTGCATTTCGTCAGCAGCCGGATGATGTTCGGCTTTCTGCGCGAACTGCTGGCCAGCAGCCCGCCGGGCATCCGCTGGTTCCTGGCCAGCCGCGTCGTGCCCGAGCTGGGCCTGCCGCGCCTGGTGGTGGGCGACCAGGCATTGATGATCCGCGCCGAGGAACTGCGCTTCTCGCGGCAGGAAGTGGAGCGCTTCTTCGAACGTGCCGGCGATGTCGAGGTGACCGACGCGGAGGTGCGTGCGATCCACGAAGGCACCGAGGGCTGGCCCGCCGCGGTACAGCTCTATCGCCTGGCGCTGGACAGCCCGGCGGTGCGCGCCTCGCTGCGCGAGGGTCGCGCCCACCAGGTGCGTGAACTGGCCGACTACCTGGCGGACAACGTGCTCGTGCGCCAGGAGCCGCGCGTGCAGGAGTTCCTGCTCAAGACCTCGATGCTCGAGCGCATGACCGTGCCGCTGTGCAACGCGATGCTGCAATCGCGCGACGCGCAGGAGATCCTGTCCTTCCTCGAGCGCACCGGCCTGTTCGTGCGGCGTGTCGAATCCGACCAGCAGTGGTTCACCTACCACGCGGTCTTCTCGCGCTTCCTGCGCGATCACCTTCGCGCCGCCTATCCCGACAGCATCCAGGGCCTGCACCGGCGCGCGGCGCAATGGCACCGCGAGGAGGGTCACTTCGAGGAAGCGCTGGACCACTTCTCCAGCGCCGGCGATCACGGCGAGGCGGCGGACGTCTTCGAGATGTGGGCCGAACGGCTGGTGCCGGACGGGCACATGGTCACGGTCGATCGCTGGTCCGACATCGTGCCGATGGAGGAGCTCGAGCGCCGCCCGGGCCTGGTGGTCAAGATCGTCTGGGCGCTGGCCTTCCTGAGCCGGCATCGCAAGATCGAGCCGCTGCTGCGGCTGCTGCGCGCCATTGCGCCCGACGCCTGTGTCAGCGGCGATCCGCGCGTGGCGCTGAGCATGGCCGCCATCATGAAGGACGACCTCGTGCACATGGCCGACGTCATCAGCATGCTCGACACCAGCGTGGTCAGCCCCTCGCGCTTCCGCAACTTCGAGCTCAGTGCCGTGGCCAACGCGCGCGGCTACCACGCCATGGCCGAGGGCCACTACGACGAGGCGCTGCGCTTCCTGGCGCGCGGCCGGGCGCTCAGCGACGGCGCCGACGCCACCTTCACCTGGGCCTACTCGATCGGCAAGAGCGCCCTGACCCTGGTCTCGCAGGGCCAGCTGCAGGAAGCCCTCGCGCTGTTCCGCAGCGCGCTGTCCGATTCGCGCATGTACGTCGAGGAATCCCAGTCCACCGCCTGCCTGGCCTGCGGCTGGATCGCCGCGCTGTACGAGGCCGACGAACTGGACCTGGCGATGACGCAGTTCCACCAGTACCACGAGATCATCGCCAGCGCCGGCATCCACGACTACCTGGTGATCGCCTACCGCGCGGTCGCGCGCATCCACGACCAGCGCAACGAGCCGGCCGAGGGACTCGCGGTGCTCGAGGAGGCCGAACAGCTCTCCTTCAGCGGCCAATGGCCGCGCGCGGTGCGGCTGATCGCCTGGGAGCGCGTGCGCCGCGAGCTGCTTGCCGGCCGGCTCGACCGCGCGCGCATCATCGCGGGCCGCATCGAGGACGGTGATGAGCGCGCCGACACCAACTGGGTACGCATCTCCGAGGATGCCGAGGACGCCGTGCTGGGCCGCATCCGCCTGCACGTCCACGCCGGCGAGCACCGCGAGGCCTTGCGCATGATCCAGCCCTGTCTGCGCCAGGCCGTGCTGCGCACGCGCGTGCACCGCCAGATCAAGCTGCACGTGCTCTCCGCGCTGGCGCACAAGAAGGGCGGCAGCGAGGCACAGGCCCATCGCAGCCTCGAACAGGCGCTGGGGCTGGCTGCACCCGGGCGGTACGTGCGCGCCTTCCTCGACGAGGGCGAGGAGATCGGGCAGCTGCTGCTTGCCCACCTGCAGGCCCGCCTCAATGCCGGCACCGGCGCCGCCGAGACCGAGAGCGTCCGCTTCCTGAGCAGCCTGATCGGCGTCGCTGCGCCCGAATCGCAGGGCAGGGCAGACGGGCACGATCGCGCGGCGTCGAACGTCAGCGAGGCCTTCACCGACCGGGAGAAGAAGATCCTGGCGATGATCGTCAACTACATGTCGAACGACCAGATTGCCGCCGCGATGTTCGTCACCCGCGACACGGTGAAGTACCACCTCAAGAACATCTACGCGAAGCTTGGCGTCAAGAGCCGGCTCGAGGCCATCCGCGCGGTGCGCGAGACGCGGGTCAGCCTGTAGCGATCAGTCCGGCAGCGCTGGGCCCGACCCGCGACGCCGCCATCACCGCGACCCTCTACGGCGTGAACGGCACACGGGATAGCGGAGACCCGCAGAGCCGCAAAGCCGCAAAGCCGAAAGAAGGCACGCAAGAAAGCTGAGGATCCGGGACTCCCTTCCCATGCGGCGTCATCGCATGGGGAGAGAGCGGGGATGAGGGGCCCGCCGCCATCCCGGCAGCGCCTCGTCCGACACGCGACGCTCCCCTCACCCCGACCCTCGACGGCGTGAACAGCACGCAGGGGAGACGAAGGCCCGCAGCGCTGGCCCGCAGCGCCGTCCGCGAACCGCAGCGCGCCGGGCGCGCCCGGACATGCGGTCGAGCCGGTCCCTGGCCCGGAACTTGTAGCCCTCCTGCCAAACCACCAGGAGGCGCCGCAAAACCGGCGCGAATCGACGACATGAATTCGGCACTCTGGGTTGCAAAAACCGGGCTCGATGCGCAGGCCACGCGCATGACCGTCATTTCAAACAATCTGGCCAACGTGGCCACCACCGGCTTCAAGCGTGGCCGGGCGGCCTTCGAGGACCTGCTCTACCAGACGGTACGGCAGGCCGGCGGGCAGACCAGCCAGCAGACGCAGTCGCCGACCGGGCTGAACCTGGGTACCGGCGTGCGCGTGGTGGCCACCGACCGCCAGTTCTCGCAGGGCAACCTGCAGCAGACGCAGAACCCGCTGGACATGGCGGTCAACGGCCGCGGCTTCTTCCAGATCACGATGCCCGACGGCAGCACCGCCTACACCCGCGACGGCAGCTTCCAGGTGGACGCGCAGGGCCAGCTGGTCACCTCCAGCGGCTTTCCCGTGCAGCCCGGCATCACCATTCCCGAGGGCACGCAGAGCGTGACGATCGGTGCCGACGGCACGGTCGGCGTGCAGATGGTCGGCGAGGCGGCGCCGCAGCAAGTCGGTTCCCTGACGCTGGCGGATTTCGTCAACCCGGCCGGCCTGCAGAGCCAGGGCGAGAACCTCTACATCGAGACCGCCGCCAGCGGCACCCCGCAGACCGGCACGCCGGGCCTGAACGGCCTGGGCCGCGTGGTCCAGGGCTCGCTGGAGGCCTCCAACGTCAACGTGGTCGAAGAGCTGGTCAACATGATCGAGACGCAGCGCGCCTACGAGATGAACTCGAAGGCCATCTCGACCACCGACCAGATGCTGGCCTACGTCTCCAACAACCTGTGAACGGCGTGATGTCCGCTTCATCTCCCATCGCCGGGAAAACCGATGAGACTGGAAGGATTCGTCAGCCTGGTCGGCTGCGTGGCGCTGCTGTTCATCCTGGGGATCGGACTGGGGGCGCTGTTGCGCGAGGCGCGCCTGCTGCTGCCGGATGCCCAGGCGCCCACCGAGGCCACGGTCGAACGGGAATCCAAGTCCGGATCCGCTCCCTCGCCGGCGTCGCCCTGAGCCTGGCACTGGCCGCCTGCGCGAGTCCCGCGCCGATGCAGCCGTCCGCGGGCGCGGTCGTCGCGCATCGGCCCCCGCCGCCGGCCACGGCCGGTGCGATCTACAACGCCGGCAGCGGCTTTGCGCTGTTCGAGGATCCCAAGGCGCGCGTCGCGGGCGACCTGCTCACCGTGCTGCTCGTCGAAAGGACCCAGGCGCAGAAGAAGGCCTCGACCTCGACCAGCAAGGACACCAGCGCCGACATCGGCAACCCCACGCTGTTCGGCCGTCCGCTGAGCCGCGACGGCACGCCGATCGGCACGTTCGGCCTGGAAAGCGGGCGCAGCTTCGACGGCAAGGGCGATACCAGCCAGTCCAACCAGCTCAGCGGCAGCATCACGGTGACGGTGCTGGAGCGCCTGCCCAACGGCAACCTGGTGATCGGCGGCGAGAAGAATCTCGAGCTCGGCCAGGGCTCGGAGCGCGTGCGCCTGAGCGGCATCGTGCGACCGGTCGACGTGCGCGCCGACAACAGCATCACCTCGGATCGTGTCGCCGACGCCCGCATCGAGTATGTCGGGCAGGGCGCGCTGGCCGACGCCAATGCGCAGGGCTGGCTGTCGCGCTTCTTCCATTCCCCCTGGTTCCCGTTCTAGAGGATTTCTGTCATGTATCTGCAAGCGCAAGGAAACGCGGACGGATCGCGCTTCATCCACGGCGAGCCCAGCCGGCGCCGGGCGACCCGTCTGCGTTTCCTTGCGCTTTCGATCGTGCTGGAGCTGGCGCTGCTGTTCGTCAGCCTGCCGGCGCGCGCCGAGCGCGTGAAGGACCTGGCCTCGGTGGCCGGCGTGCGTTCCAACCCGCTGGTGGGCTACGGCCTGGTGGTCGGCCTGGATGGCAGCGGCGACCAGACCTCGCAGGCGCCGTTCACCGTGCAGAGCCTCAAGAGCCTGCTCAACCAGCTCGGCGTGACGGTGCCGCCCGGCGTCAATCCACAGCTCAAGAACGTGGCGGCGGTGGCCATCCATGCCGAGCTGCCGGCCTTCTCCAAGCCCGGGCAGGCCATCGACGTCACCGTCTCCTCGCTGGGCAATGCCGGCTCGCTGCGCGGCGGCTCGCTGCTGATGACGCCGCTCAAGGGCGCGGACGGGCAGATCTATGCGATCGCGCAGGGCAACGTGGTGGTCGGCGGCCTGGGCGTGTCGGGCAAGGACGGCTCGCGTGTCTCGGTCAACGTGCCGTCCGCCGGCCGCATTCCCGGCGGTGCGACGGTGGAGCGCGCGGTCGACACGGCGTTCGACGCCGGCGCCGACATCCAGCTCGACCTGCACACCCCCGACTTCACCACCGCGGCGCGCCTGGCCAGTGGCATCAACCAGCTGCTCGGCGGGCCGTTCGCGCGTGCGCTCGACCCGGTCAGCGTGTCGGTGCGCGCGCCGGCCGATCCGGCCGCGCGCGTCGCCTTCCTGTCCGAGCTGGAGAACCTCGAGGTGCAGCCGGGCGAGGGCGCGGCGCGCGTGATCGTCAATGCCCGCACCGGTACCGTGGTGGTCGGCAACAAGGTGCGCGTGCTGCCGGCGGCGGTCTCGCACGGCACGCTGTCGGTGACCATCTCGGAGAAGCCCGAGGTCAGCCAGCCGGAAGGCTTCTCGCGCGGCCAGACCGTGGTGGTGCCGCGCAGCTCGATCGAGGTCAGCCAGACCGGCGGACAGATGTTCGTGCTCGACGGCGGCGTCTCGCTCGACGACCTGGTGCGCGCGGTCAACCAGATCGGGGCCTCGCCAGGTGACCTGGTCGCCATTCTCGAGGCGCTCAAGCAGGCCGGCGCGCTGCGCGCCGAGCTCGTGATCATCTGATGTCGCTGCCTGCGTCCACGCCGGCGGTCACCGACCTGGGCAGCCTGGCCCGGTTGCGGGCCTCGGCGCGCGTACAGGATCCGGAAAGCCTGCGCCAGGCGGCGCAGCAGTTCGAGGCCCTGTTCACGCAGCAGCTGCTCAAGTCGGCGCGTGCCG
The DNA here is from genome assembly GCA_946481265.1 of uncultured Panacagrimonas sp. The sequence continues at coordinate 22,071 of CAMLNE010000010.1, forward strand.
CCAACCTGGGCGACGACGTGCTGGGCGGCGGCCAGACCGGCTTCTACCAGGACATGTTCGACCAGCAGATGGCCCTGCACCTGGCGTCCGGCAAGGGCATCGGGCTGGCCGAGCTGCTGGTCGGGCAGATGACCGGGACCACCGCCGGCGTATCACCCGGTGCCATGGCGAACGCCGGCACGCCTGCCATGGCCGACCTGTCGGGCTACCGTCCGGTCACCTCGCTGGCCTACCAGGCCGCCGCGGCGCGACGCGCCGCGAATCCGGTCGATGGGGCGACGTCCTCGGCCGCCGCATCGGCCACGGCGCCTGCCGAGGTCGACGCGCAGGGCTTCATCGAACAGATCCGGCCGCACGCGCAGCGGGCGGCGAAGGCCCTGGGCGTGCCGGTCGAGGCGGTGATCGCGCAGGCCGCGCTCGAGACCGGCTGGGGCCGGCACGTGCCGCGCCACGAGGACGGCCGCCCGAGCTTCAATTTCTTCGGCATCAAGGCCCATGCCGGCTGGGACGGCGCACGCCTTTCGAAGACCACGCACGAACATCTTGGTGGACGCATGCAAAAGGTCTCCGCGCAGTTCCGTTCCTATGGCTCGGTCGGCGAGGCGTTCGACGATTACGCGCGCTTCCTGCAATCCAACCCGCGCTACGCCGAGGCGCTGCGCCAGGGCGATGACGCCGCCAGCTTCGCGCGCGGCCTGCAGCGCGCCGGCTATGCCACCGACCCGGCCTACGCCGACAAGATCCTCAAGTTGATGAACAACGCGACGATAAGCAGGGCAGGGACCGCACCGAAGGAGTTTCCGGCGTAAGCCGGCCTGAGCCATGTCCGACCTGCTCAATACCGGCGTTTCCGCCCTGCTCGGCTACCGCAAGGCGCTGGACACGGCCGGGCACAACATCGCCAACGTCAACACCGACGGCTACACGCGCCAGCGCGTGGAGTTCGTGTCGCGCCCGGGCGGCCCGCAGGGCGACGGCTATGTCGGCAGCGGGGTGAGCGCCTCGACGGTGCGGCGCCTGACCGACACCTTCGTCGGCGCGCGCGTCATCGCGGATACTTCGGCCTTCCAGCGCGCGGCGAGCTTCGAGGGCGTGGTGACCCAGCTCGACACCTGGCTGTCCGATGCCACCACCGGCCTGGCTTCGCCGCTCGACCGCTTCTTCGACGGCCTCAACGACCTCGCGGCGGATCCGGCCTCCACCGCCAACCGCCAGTCGCTGATCAGCGATGCGCAGTCGCTGGCCACGCGCTTCCACTCGCTGTCGCGCCAGGTCGACAGCCTGCAGACCGAGATCAACGGCCGCATCCGCCAGGACGTGGAGGAGATCAACGCCGCGGCACGCGACATCGCCACGCTCAACCAGCGCATCGCGCAGGCGACGGGCGCGGCGGGCGGGCAGCCGCCGAACGATCTGCTCGACCAGCGCGACCAGCTCGTCCAGCAGCTCGCCGGCAAGGTCGGCATCAGTACCACCACCGATGACGCCGGCGCGATCAACGTCTTCGCCGGCAACGGCCAGGCCATCGTGCTGGGCGACAGCGCGGTCGCGCTGGGCGTGCAGGACGACGCCTTCAACAGCGGCCGGCTCGACATCACCTACAACGGCGTGGCCGTCACCGGCCAGATCGGCAACGGCTCGCTCGGCGGGCTGCTCGATGCGCAGCGCGAGGTGATCGAACCGGCGCGCGCGCGGCTCGGCCGCCTCGCCATCGGCCTGACCGAGACCTTCAACGCGCAGCATCGCCAGGGCGCGGACGCGAGCGGACAGGCCGGCGGCGATTTCTTCGCGCCGCTGACCAGCACCGGCCTGGCGGCGCGCACCAACACCGGCAGCGCCAGCATCAGCGTCGCCTTCGGCGACGTGGCGCAGCTGCGCGACAGCACCTACGAGCTGCGCCACGACGGCACCGCCTGGTCGCTGATCGACGCCGGCACCGGCGCCGCCGTGCCGATGACCGGCAGCGGCAGCGCCGGCGATCCCTTCGTCGCCCAGGGCCTGCGCCTGACCGTCGACGGCAGCGCCGCGGCGGGCGACCGCTTCGCGCTGCGTCCGACGGCAAGCGCCGCCAGCGGCATCGCGGTGGCGATCGACGACCCGGCGCGGGTCGCCGCCGCCGCTGCCGGCAGCAGCGCCAATTCCAGCGACAACACCAATGCCCGGGCGCTGCTCGACCTGGGCGCGCAGCGCCTGCTCGACGGCGGTCGCAACACCCTGCAGTCGGCGCACACCGCGATGGTGTCGGGTGTCGGCAACCAGGCGCAGCAGGCCGGCGTGGCGCGCAGCGCACAGCAGACGCTGCTGGGGCAGTCGCAGGCCGCGCGCGACGCGGTCTCCGGCGTGAACCTGGACGAGGAGGCCGCCGACCTGGTGCGCTTCCAGCAGGCCTACCAGGCCGCGGCGCAGGTGATCGCGGTGGCTGACACCGTGTTCCAGTCGCTGCTCGCTGCGACACGCAGGTGACCGGCATGCGCATCTCCACCGCGGCACTGCACGCCCAGGGCGTGGCCAACATCCTGCGCAACCAGAGCTTGCTCGCAAGGACGCAGAACGAGCTGGCGCTGGCCACGCGCCTGGTCTCGGCAAAGGACGATCCGGGCGCCTGGGCGCGCGCCTCGGGCCTGGACCAGCATCTGGCCCAGCTGGCGCGCTACCGCGACAACGCCGCGGTCGTGCAGCACCGGCTCGGCCTGGAGGAAAGCGCGCTGGCCTCGGCCGGCGAGGCGCTCAACCAGGTGCGCCAGCTGGTGGTGCAGGCCAACAGCGCCAGTGCCTCGCCCGACGCGCGCCGCTCGATCGCGCAGGAGATGCAGTCGCGTCTCGAGGAACTGCTCGCCATCGCCAACAGCGGCGACGGCGACGGGCGCTACCAGTTCGCCGGTACCGACGATGCGGTCGCACCCTTCGCGATGGCCGGCATCGGCGCCACGTACGTGGGCAACGGCAGCCAGCGCCTGGTGGACATCGGTCCCGAGCGCAGCGTCGCGCTGGGCGACAGTGGTGCGCGCGTGTTCCAGGGCCTGCCCGACGGCAACGGTAGCTTTTCGGTATCCGCCACGGCGACCAATACCGGCACCCTGGCGCTGAGTCGCGCGCAGGTGCTGGATGCCTCCGCCTGGGACGGCGGCAGCTACCAGCTGAGCGTGTCGGGCGGCAACTACGAGGTTCGCGATGCGGGCGGCGCGCTGGTCGACACCGGCGCCTTCACCAGCGGCGCGGCCATCCGCGTGCGCGGCATCGAGCTGACCTTGGCCGGCACGCCGGCCGACGGCGATTCCTTCGCCATCGCGCCGAGTGCGCCGCAGGACATGTTCCGCGTCGTGCAGAAGGCGATCGCGCTGGTCTCGGCCATGCCCACCGATGCCGCCGGGCGCGCGCAGGAACAGACCGCCTTCCACCAGGCGCTGGAAGAGATGGACACCGCGCTGGACCGCCTGATGGAGGTGCGCGCCACGGTCGGTCACCGGCTGGGCGCGGTGGATGCCACCGTCGCGCAGATCGACACGCTCGACGTGCAGGCGCAGGGCAGCCTGTCGGACCTGCGCGACCTGGACTACGCCGAGGCGACGGCGCGACTGAATCTGCAGATGACCGCCCTGCAGGCGGCGCAGCAGTCCTACGCGCGCGTGCAGGGCCTGACGCTGTTCGACTTCCTCCGCTGATCGGTCACACAGCACCGTCGATCGCCAGCGCGGCGCGCCGCTAAAGATTTCTCGCAGGGCGCCGAAAAACCTCTCAGCAACGGCCTTCAAGCAAACCGCCGAAGCAAGCCCTCAAGGCGATGCGCCGGACGGGAATCCTTCATCACCAGGAGTAAGCACCATGCCGCAAACCATCAACACCAACGTGATGTCGCTGAATGCCCAGCGCAATCTGTCGACGTCCGGTAGTCAGCTGGCCACTTCGCTGCAGCGCCTGTCCTCGGGCCTGCGCATCAACAGCGCCAAGGACGACGCCGCCGGCCTGGCGATTTCCGAGCGCTTCACCACCCAGATCCGCGGCCTGAACCAGGCAGCCCGCAACGCCAACGACGGCATCTCGCTGTCGCAGACCGCCGAAGGCGCGCTGGCCGAGATCGGCAACAACCTGCAGCGCATCCGCGAGCTGGCGGTGCAGTCGTCGAACGCCACCAACTCCTCCACCGACCGCGACGCGCTGCAGGCGGAAGTGACCCAGCTGCAGGCTGAAATCCAGCGCGTGGCCAGCCAGACCGAGTTCAACGGCACCAAGCTGCTGGACGGCAACTTCGCCGGCCAGGCCTTCCAGGTCGGCGCCAACGCCGGCCAGCTGATCACCGTCGACTCCATCGCCAGTGCGCAGACCAGCTCACTCGGTAACGGCAATTTTGCCGCCA
>CAMLNE010000011.1 GCA_946481265.1 uncultured Panacagrimonas sp.
CGACGTGCTGGCCAACCTCGCGCTGGCCGCGCAGCGCTTCGAGCTGTCGCGGCCGCAGTTCGAGGATGTCGCGGGCATCGACATCCGCGGCGGCCGTCACCTGGTGGTCGAACACCTGTCCGACGCGCCTTTCGTGCCCAATGATCTCCAGCTCGACGCCGAGCGCCGCCTGCTGGTGATCACCGGTCCGAACATGGGCGGCAAGTCCACCTACATGCGCCAGGCCGCGCTGATCGTGCTGATGGCGCACGCCGGCAGCTTCGTGCCGGCGCAGTTCGCGCGCCTGGGGCCGGTGGACCGGATCTTCACGCGCATCGGCTCGCGCGACGACCTGGCCTCCGGGCAGTCGACCTTCATGGTCGAGATGACCGAGACCGCCAACATCCTGCACAACGCCACCGCCGCCTCGCTGGTGCTGATGGACGAGATCGGCCGCGGCACCTCGACCTACGATGGCCTGTCGCTGGCCCGGGCCTGCGCCGAGCACCTGGCCGGCCAGACCCGCGCGCTGACCCTGTTCGCGACGCATTACTTCGAGCTGACGCGCCTGGCCGATGCGGTGGCGGGCGTGGCCAACATCCACCTGGATGCCGCCGAGTACGGCGAGCGCCTGGTCTTCCTGCACGCGGTCAAGGACGGGCCGGCGGATCGCAGCTACGGCCTGCAGGTGGCCGCGCTGGCGGGCGTCCCCGCGGCGGTGGTGGCCGCCGCCCGCGTCTACCTGGCGGAACTCGAACGCCGGCCGCAGCCGCCGTCGGCACCGGCGCCGGAAGCACGGCCGCAGCTATCGCTGTTCGAGGCGCCGCCCTCGCCCGCCCTTGCGCTGCTCGACGCGCTCGAACCCGACACGCTGAGCCCGCGCGACGCGCTGGACTGGATCTACCGCCTCAAGCGCGAACGCTGAGAAAAAGCGCAGGCGGGCCGGGCCGGGCAATGCCTGCTAAAAGGGGCCAGGCCCCTTTTAGCTGCCTTTTAGCTGCACGCGGTCAAGGGGGGGCCGGCGGATCGCAGCTACGGTCTGCAGGTGGTCGCGTTAGCGGGTCCCCCGCGGCAGTGGTGGGAAAGGGTGGAAAAGGGGCCTGGCCCCTTTTTAGGATGTGAGCTTGGCCCCTTTTTACTTTTTAGCTTCTAGCCGGGCCCTGGATGCAGGAAGGCCCCGCCGACGGGTGCCGGCAGGGCCTTCGACGGCCGCGATCGAGCGGCCGTTGCTGCCTTTTTCTGCTACTGGTTCTCGCCGTTCACCGCGTCCTTGACGCCGTCTGCGGCGTTCTCCATCGCGTCCTTGGCGTCCTCGCCAGCGTCCTTCATTTCCTCGTTGTCGCGCGAATTGGTGGCATCGCCGATCGCGTTGCCCATCTCTTCCATCGGCGTGTCGTCCTTCTTCTCGCAGGCCGTGATGGCGAGCCCCAGACTCAGGGCGGCGAGAAGCGCAGCGTTGCGGATTTTCATCGGTACTCTCCTTGGTGTGGTGCGGTCGCAGGTCTCGGCTCCACCCCCTCGGGGCACGCGCCGGAGATGCCGCACCCTATGGCGGAAAGCTGAACCGGTGCTGATCGTATGGCATAGTCCGCGCCCGCAAATCCACCGTATCCGGACGGATTGTGTTGCCCTTTTTCGAGCCATGAACAAGACCTCGTTTCCGCGTAGCGATATCCGTGTCCTGTTGCTCGAAGGCGTCAGCCAGACCGCAGTGAAGAGTTTCCGGGCGGCCGGGTACACGCAGATCGAATACCACGAGAAGTCCCTGCCCGAGGCCCAGCTCGCCGAGCGCGTGGCCGAGGCGCACATCGTCGGGATCCGCTCGCGCAGCCAGCTGACCGCGCCGGTGTTCCAGAACTCGCGCCGGCTGATGGCCGTGGGCTGCTTCTGCATCGGCACCAACCAGGTCGACCTGGCCGCGGCGCAGGCCCGTGGCATCCCGGTCTTCAACGCGCCGTACTCGAACACGCGCAGCGTGGCCGAGCTGGTGATCGCGGAGGCCATCCTGCTGATGCGGCGGGTTCCCGAGAAGAACATGGACTGCCACCGCGGCGGCTGGTCGAAGTCGGCAGCCGGCAGCTTCGAGGTGCGCGGCAAGATCCTGGGTATCGTCGGTTACGGCCACATCGGCACGCAGGCCGGCGTTCTGGCCGAAAGCCTCGGCATGCAGGTGATCTACCACGACGTGGAAACCAAGCTGGCCCTGGGCAACGCCCGGCCGGCCGCCAACCTCGCAGATCTGCTGGAACGCGCCGACATCGTCTCCCTGCACGTCCCCGAGACGCCCGCCACCCGGAACATGATCGGCGCCGGCGAACTCGCCCGCATGAAGAAGGACGCGGTGTTCATCAATGCCTCGCGCGGCACGGTGGTGGACATCCCCGCGCTGGCTGCGGCCCTCAAGAGCCGGCACCTGGCCGGCGCCGCGGTGGACGTCTTTCCGGCCGAGCCCAAGGGCAACGACGAGCGCTTCGTCTCCGAGCTGGTCGGCATGGACAACGTGATCCTCACCCCGCATGTCGGCGGCAGCACGCTCGAGGCGCAGGAGAACATCGGCGTCGAAGTGGCCGCCAAGCTGATCCGCTACAGCGACAACGGCTCGACCCTGTCGGCGGTGAATTTCCCCGAGGTCTCGCTGCCCGGACACACCGCCAGCCGTCGCCTGCTGCACATCCACGAGAACCGCCCGGGCATGCTCACGCAGATCAACAACGCGTTCTCGGAGACCGGCATCAACATCGACGCCCAGTACCTGCAGACCGCGGGGCAGATCGGCTACGTGGTGATCGATGTCGACGCCACCGAGGACGCGGCACGCGGCCTGCGCGATCGCCTGGCGGCAATCCCCGGCACGCTGCGCACCCGCCTGCTGTACTGAAGCCGCCCGCGAGGAATGCGGCTCACCGAGATCGTCGCGACGCTGCGCCCGCAGGGCGAGGACTTCGTCGTCGACACCCCGGCCGACTGGACCCAGGGCCGCACCCTGTTCGGCGGACTGCAGGCCGCGCTGCTGGTGCACGCGATGCGCCAGCGGATCGGCGCCGACATCCCGCTGCGCAGCCTGCAGACCACTTTCGTGGGGCCGGTCGGGACGGGTCGCCTGGCGCTACGTGCGCGCGTGCTGCGCACCGGCAAGTCCGCTGTCCACGTCGAAGCGCAGATCGTCGATGACGGCCAGGTGCTGTGCACCGCGATCGCGGTGTTCGGGCGCGCACGCCGCTCGGTGCTGGAGATCGCGCTGCCGGCGGCCCGTGCCGCGCGCAGCCCCGAGGCCTCCCTGCAGATTCCATGGGTGCCGGGCGTATCGCCCGATTTCACCGGCTATCTGGAGCAGCGTTGGGCGCAGGGTACCTTTCCGTTCGGCGCGGGCGCCGAGCCGCGCACGCAGGTCCACCTGCGTTACTGCGACGAGCCCGTGGTGAACGAGTCGCTGCTGATCGCGCTGGGCGACTCGATCCCCTCGCCCGCGATCTCCATCCTCGATCGGCCGGCCGCGGCCAGCTCCCTGTGCTGGACGCTCGAACTGCTGCGCGACCGCTGGCCGACATCCGGCGACGGCTGGTGGCTGATGCAGGCCGAGGCCAGCGCGGCGGCCGACGGCTACGTGTACCAGGCCGCGACCCTGTACGACCCCGAGGGGTCGGCGGTGGCGCTGTCACGCCAGAGCGCCGTCGTCTTCGGCTAGCCACGACCGACGCCGAAGGCTCGGCCGGACCGGCGCCACGCGGCCCGCAAGTCCTTCTGTTCAAGAAGTTAACCGCGAGTTCATCGCGCCTTCCCAGGATGGATCCGTGACGTTTGGTCACGATCTGACACCCAGGAGGTATCGATGAACAGCGACACCCTGAAAGGTCAGTTGCGCCAGCTGACCGGCAAGGCGCGCCAGGAATGGGGCAGGCTCAGCGACGACGACTGGGCCCTCATCGAGGGCCGATTCGAACGGCTCGCCGGGACCGTACAGGAGCGCTACGGCATCGCCCGCGAAACGGCGGAAGAGCAGATCCGCTCCTTCATGTCCCGCATCGAAAGCGAGGCGCCCCCGACGCGCAAGCCGCGACCCATGCCATCCCGCGAGCGCTCCCAGGCCACCGCCCGGGAACGTGCCGCCGCCGGCCTCTAGGCCAATCCCGGCCCGAAGCCGGGCACCGCGATTGCGGAAGGCCATCCCCCAACCCCCTCTTTCCCCCTCATCCACGCGGCACGGACCGGTCTGCCGACTTTCGACCCCAACCCGTCCGACGCACGCCGCGTCATGCATCCGGAGTCCAACCATGAAAACCAGAACCCTCCTTGCCGCCAGCATGCTGGGCCTGACCTGCGCCTCGCCGCTGGCCCTTGCCGACGGCACCACGGCCGGCGAAAAGGTGGAGACCACTGCCGAGAAGACGGGCGAGTTCCTGTCCGACGCGGCGCTGACCACCAAGGTCAAGACGGCGCTGCTGGCGGAGAAGAACCTGAAGTCGCTCGGCATCAACGTGGAGTCGACCGACGGCGTCGTGACCCTGTCCGGCGAGGTGCCCAACGAGGCCTCCATCGAACAGGCCGAGGCCGTCACCGAGGCCGTCGAAGGCGTCAAGGACGTGCACAACAAGCTCGAGCTGAAGAACCAGCAGTCCTGAGCCGGCGGGCACCCGGCCCGCAACACGCCAGCACCCCACATCCGGCGGGCCGCAAGGTCCGCCGGATTTTCTTTGCGCCGAAATCGCTCCCCGCCGGCGACGGGTGCAGAGGTTTGCGGACGCCGATGCGAGCGCCATCGTCGGGGTCCTCGAGCCAATCAACCCCTGCGCCGCCGCGTAGCCAGCGCCACCGCCGACGGACGGGACGAGGCCGGCCAGACGGCCGGCGCGATAACGACGTTGCCGCCAGACCTGCGCGACAATCCCGGCCCCGCGATGGGCGATGCCCGGAGCAACCCGCCAGGAGCCGTCGCGCCGCCCGGATGCGCAGCTCGAACACAGGCCATGCGCAAGATCATCCACGTCGACATGGACGCGTTCTACGCATCGGTGGAACAGCGCGACGACCCTGCCCTGCGCGGCCGGCCGGTGATCGTCGCCTGGCGCGGCCAGCGCTCGGTGGTGTGTGCCGCGTCCTACGAGGCGCGCCGCTTCGGCGTGCGCTCGGCGATGCCGGCCCTGCGTGCCGAGCGGCTGTGCCCCGACGCGGTGTTTGTGGCGCCGGACTTCACGCGCTATCGCGCGGTGTCGCGCGCGGTGCGCGAGATCTTCCTGCGCCACACCGCGGCGATCGAACCGCTGTCGCTCGACGAGGCCTACCTCGACGTCACCGACAATCTCGGCGGCCTGCCCAGCGCGACCGCCGTGGCCGAGCTGATCCGTGAGCAGATCCGCGCCGAGGTGAGGCTGACCGCCTCGGCGGGCGTGGCGCCGAACAAGTTCCTGGCCAAGCTGGCCTCGGACTGGAAGAAGCCGGACGGGCTGTTCGTGATCCGGCCCGATCGCGCGCAGGACCTGATCGCGCCCCTGCCGGTGTCGCGCCTGCCCGGCGTCGGCCAGGTGATGGAACGCCGGCTCGCGGCCCTGGGGCTGCTGCTGATCGCGGACCTGGCGATCGCCGATCCCGCCCAGCTCGAGCGCCACTTCGGCCGCTACGGCCGGCGGCTGCACGAACTGGCGCACGGCGTCGACGAGCACCCGGTGAGCAGCGACCGTGCGCGCATCTCGGTATCGGCGGAGGACACCTTCGAGCACGACCTGCCGCTGGGCGATCTCGAACCGCATATCCGCCGCATGGCGGCGCGCACCTGGCAGGCCGCACGAAAGATGGAGCGCGCCGCGCATACCGTGGTGCTCAAGCTCAAGACCTCCGAATTCCGCATCCTCACGCGCAGCCTGACGCGGCCGCTGGCGCCTGCCTCGGAGGAAGAGCTGGCCGAGCGCGCGCTGTCCCTGCTCGATCGCGTCGACCTGCCCGATGCCACGCGCTACCGCCTGGTCGGTGTCGGCCTGTCCGGCTTCGAGTCGGGCGGCGACGAGCCCGTGCAGACCAGCCTGTTCGCGCCCGACCCGGCCGGCTGAGGCGCCGCCCTGCCCCGCGCCCAGCCGATCAGCCGATCAGCTGCTGGCGCAGCGCGATGGCCACCGCATGCGCGCGATCCGAGGCGCCGAGCTTTTCGTAGATCCGGCGCAGGTGCGACTTGACCGTCTCCTCGGCGATGGCCAGCGAGCGGGCGATCATCTTGTTGCTCTGGCCGTCGGCCAGGGCCTCGAGGATGTGCAGCTCGCGCAGCGAGAGCGTGCTGCGGTCGCCGGCGACGCGCGCCTCCTGGATCAGGCGCTTGAGCAGCGGCATGGTCACTTCCGCCTGCAGGTAGCCGCCGCCGGTGGCCACCGCGCGCACCGCCCGCAGCAGGTCGGCGCGCGAGGCGTTCTTGAGCAGGTAGCCGGCCGCGCCGCTGTTCATCGTGCTCCACACGTACGCGGCGTTGTCGTACATGGTGAAGACCAGGATGCGCGTGTCCGGATGCGTGCGCGAGATCTCGGCGATCGCACTGGTGCCGCTCTGTCCCGGCATCTTCAGGTCGATGATCACCACGTCGGGATACGGGCTGAGCGCTTCCATCCCGGCGATCCCGGATGCCGCGTCGCCGGCCTGGCCGACCACGCGCAGGTCGTCCTGGCCATCGAGCATCTCGGCGACCGCCTGGCGCAGGACGTGGTGATCGTCGATCAGGTAGACGCCGATCGGCCGGCTCACGGCGTGCCCCCCGGCAGCAGGACGCGGATGCGGGTGCCGCGCCGCCCGCTGCCGCTCTCGATGCGCAGTTCGCCGCCGGCGCCGGCGGCCCGCTCGCGCATCGTCATCAGGCCGTAGTGGCCGACCGGGACCTCGCCGGGATCGAAGCCCTCGCCGTCGTCGGCGATGACCAGTTCCACCTGCGAGGGACAGGCGCGCAGGCTCACCTCGACATTCGCCGCGCCGGCGTGCTTGCGGATGTTGAGCAGCGCCTCCTGCAGCAGGCGGAACAGCATCGCGTCGTGCCGCGAGCGCCAGTGCTTGAGCGCCGGATCGAAGTCGCAGACCAGTCGGTAGGGACTGGTCTCCGCGTGCCGCGCCAGGAATTCGCTGGCGGCCTCGTAAAAGCCCATGTCATCGAGCACGGTCGGGCGCAGCTCGTTCATGATCGTGCGCACGTCGTGCGTGCAGTCGCCGACCCGCGCGGACAGCACGGCGAGCCGCTCGTGCAGCACCTCCTGGCTCAGCGGGCCTTCCATGCAGTGCTCGATGCCGCGCCGGAGCAGGAACATGTGGCTGCTCATGCGATCGTGCAGTTCCATCGCGATGTTCCGGCGCTCCTCCTCCTGCACCTGCGCGAAGCGGCGCACGAAGCCCTGGTAGCGTTCGCCGGCCTCGCGCAGCGTGCGCGCGTGGGCCATGACCAGGTCGGAGCGCTGGCGCGCCCAGGCGGCGACGACCACGCCGAGCCCGGCGGCGAACAGCATCAGGAACAGCGTCGAGCCGAGCATGGGCAGGCCGGCGGTCTGCGCGGACCCGCGGTAGAGCGGCTCGAAGAAATACAGCAGTAGCGTGAGACCCATGTTGAACAGGGCCTGCCCGATGGAGGCGATCACCCCGAGGCGGATGGCGACCGCCATCAGCGTGAAGTAGAGGAACGGGAACATCACCGAGGCGATGCCGCCGGTTACCAGGCAGATCGCCGCTCCCATCAGCGGATCCAGGATCGTGGTGAACGCCGCCGTCCGCTGGATGTTGCGGCTGCGCCCGACCGCGACATGGGCGACCGCCGCGGCGATCGCCGACATCCCGTAGACCATCCACACCGGGCTCAGGCCGAGCTCGTAACCGTGGCCGCGAAGGACCAGGAACCAGCCGAGGATGCCGAAGTTGCGCAGCCAGCGGACATCCTCCTCGGCCTCGCGCAGCCGCGCGTCCTCGACCGCGGCCTCGGCCGGATCCCGCGGCGCGCCTGCCAGCGGCTTGCCCGGGAACAACTGCCCGCTCTTGAACATGGCGTACCTGCCGCGCTGATCCGGTGCCGGATTATCCGGCCGGCCGCCGGCCGGCGTCGCGCTGCGCGCGCCGGTGCCGCCTGCCCACGCGCTGGCGCGGATCCTGGACCGATCCCGGCGCCACCCGGCTCAGGGCCTGACGGCGACCACGCCCGCCGCGGCCGGCGCCGTGGGCAGCGGCGCGCGACGCGATCCGGCGAGGGTCTTCCACAGCAGTCCGGGTCGCAGCAGCGAGGTCGGCGAGGCCTGCAGGTTCATCACCTGGAGAAACGCGCGTGCCGCCGCCTGGTCGTGCCAGGTCAGCTCGGTGAGGCGGTGCAGGTAGCGCGCGAGCAGCGGCGCATGCCAGGCGCGCTGCCCGCCGTCACCGAGCGCGCCGTAGTCCTCGGTGGTCGAGGTCAGCCAGCATTCGTCGATGAAGCGGCCGTAGGCGCGGTGGAAACGCCGGGAAAGGCCGCTCAGGTCGGCCGAGCCGACCTCGAGCCGCTGCCGTTCCAGGCAGGTGTCGAGGATGCTGCCGCCGATCGCACCCTGCGACATGCCCTGCGCGTAGATCGGGTTGAGCGAGGTGTTGGCATCGCCCACCACGACCAGCCCGTCGGGCAGCTCGGCCATGCGCTCGTAGTGCCGGCGCAGGTTGGAGGGAAACCGCCAACGCCACACCCGATCCACCGGCTCGGCCTCGATGATCGCGCGGTACAGGTCCGGGACCGGCATCCCGCGCGCCCATTCCCGGAAGGTCTCGGGCTCGCCGCCCGGGAAGTCGCCGTTCCAGCCGACCAGGGTGACGATCCAGCGCCCCCCCTCGAGCGGCATCATCCCGGCGGTGCGCGTGGCTGGTGGCCGCGAATGGACCAGCATGCCCTTCCAGTCGCGGGCCGCCGGCCCGGGCTGGAGTATCTGCGTCGCGTAGCCGATGTCCACCGGCAGCTCGGTGACCGTCGGCGTGGCCAGACCCAGTTGCCCGAGGAAGCGCGGGGTGTTCGAGCTGCGCCCGCTGGCATCGATCACCAGCTCCGCCTCGATCTCCGAGCCGTCGGCGAGCCGCACGCCGCCGATACGCCCGCCGCGCAGCAGCAGCCCGTCGACCCCGCTGGTGTCGCGCAGGCGGACATTCGGGCAGTCCAGCAGGCGCTGCCGCACATACCACTCCAGGTAGGCCTTGCTCTGGCACTGCATCCGCACACCGCTGGAAAAGCGCTTCTTCCAGCCGCCCGAGTGGTGCCAGATGATGTCGTTGCCCAGGTCCACCTCGACCGCGCCCTTCGCCACCATGTCCGGCGTCAGTCCCGGGAAATAGTGGTTCAGCACGTTCTGCCCGCCCTTGAGCAGGGAATGCAGGTGACGTCCCTGCGGGACGCCCTTCCGCCACACCGGCTGTTCGGGCAGGCGGTCGCGGTCCAGGACCGTGACGCTGGCGAAGTGGCGGGCGGCCGCCGCGGCCGCGACCAGGCCGGTGGTACTGGCCCCGATCACGATCGCGTGGCCGCCGGCAAAGCCGCCGCGGCGGCTATCGGTGCCCTTCATCGTCGTATCCCCCTTCCGGAAGTGCCGGAGAGAGACTCGTTCTGCGCCTGCGGGCGAGGCGCCGCGAAGCGGCAGGGCGTGCGTTTCATCGGCGATGGGTGCGGGCAAGTTTTCGGGGGCCCGGAAACACTAGGCGCCCGCCCTGGCCGCCGGAATCACCGGAATGTGTCACCGGCAGGGTTCAAACGGGTGCGGCGCCGGGCGGATGCCGGGCACCGCCATCGCCGACGCATAATCGGCGCGCGCCGCAGGGGCGCACATTCAAACAAGAGGGGAAAGACAATGACGGGAATCGAGGCACTGCTCTATTACGTGTTGTGGATGGTCGTGCTGGTCCTGCTGTACGTGGGCCACCGCATTCCGCTGGTCCTGATCGGCAGGAAGCCGGCCGATACCTGGACCCGAGGCCGGACCACCGACGACCCGGGCTGGATCGTGCGCGCACACCATGCGCACCTGAACGCGGTGGAGAACCTGGCCCTGTTCGCCGCGGTGGTACTGGCGGCAGCGGCGCTGGGTCGCAACGCGGTGGTCGACGGCCTGTCCGCCTACGTGCTGTACGCGCGTATCGGCCAGGGCCTGATCCACCTGCTCGGCACCGGCTTCATCCACGTGCTGATCCGCGCCACGCTGTTCCTGGTGCAGATCGTGCTGATCGTCTACATGGCCTGGATGCTGCTGCAGCCCGCGACCTGATCGCGGTCCCGGCGACGCCCCCTGCACCGCGAGCTGCAGGGGGCGTCGTCATTCGGACGGCTACAATCTGCGGCCGCTCACCTCGCGTCCGCTTACGCCCCATGCGCCTGTCCCGCTTCCCGCTGTCCACGACCAAGGAGACCCCGGCGGATGCCGAGGTGGTCTCCCACCAGCTCCTGCTGCGGGCCGGCTTCATCCGCAAGCTCGGCGCCGGCCTCTACACCTGGATGCCGATCGGCCTGCGCGTGCTGCGCCGCATCGAGGCCATCGTGCGCGAGGAGATGGACCGGGCCGGCGCCGCGGAACTGCTGATGCCTTCGATCCAGCCGGCCGAGCTCTGGCAGCAGTCGGGCCGCTGGAACCAGATGGGCGCCGAGATGCTGCGCATCCAGGACCGTCATCAGAACGACTACTGCTACGGCCCCACGCACGAGGAAGTGATCGTGCACCACGCCAAGCAGGACGTGCGCAGCTACCGCCAGCTGCCGTTCAACTGGTATCAGGTGCAGACCAAGTTCCGCGACGAGCGGCGTCCGCGCTTCGGCCTGATGCGTGCGCGCGAGTTCCTGATGAAGGACGCGTATTCGTTCCACATGGACGCGGCCGACCTGGATCGCGAATACCACAACATGCGCCAGGCCTATGCGCGCATCTTCGAGCGCCTCGGGGCGGATTTCCGCATCGTGCAGGCCGACAGCGGCAACATCGGCGGCGCCAGGTCCGAGGAGTTCCACATCCTGGCCGGCTCGGGCGAGGACCTGCTGGCGGTCTCCAGCGTCGGCAGCTACGCAGCCAATATCGAGGCCGCGGCCTGCCCGCCCTCGGGGCGCGAGCGTCCGCCTGCCACGCAGCCGCTGGACACGGTCTCCACGCCGGGACAGAAGACCTGCGAGCAGGTCTCCAAATTCATGAACGTGGCGCTCGACGCCAAGGTCAAGCTGCTGGTCGCCAAGGGCCGCGAGGGTGGACTGGTCGGCATCGCGCTGCGCGGCGACCATGAGCTCAACGAGGTCAAGGCCGCCAAGCATCCGCTGGTCGCCAGCCCCTTCGAGATGGCCAGGATCGAGGACGTGCAGGCCGCCTTCGGCTGCGAGGTCGGCTACCTGGGCCCGGTGAAGTGCCCGATCCCGGTGATCGCGGATCACGCGGCGCTGGAGCTGGCCGATTTCGTCTGCGGCGCCAACCTCGACGACCATCACCTGAAGGGCGTCAACTGGGGCCGCGACTGCGCGGTGCCCGAGGGCGTCGACCTGCGGCGCATCCGCGAGGGCGATCCCAGCCCCGACGGCCAGGGCGAGATCCGCTTCTACCGCGGCATCGAGGGCGGCCACATCTTCCAGCTCGGCCGCAAGTACACCGAGGCGATGGAGTTCAGCGTGCTCGACGAGCAGGGCCAGGCGGTGGTGCCCGAGATGGGCTGCTACGGCATTGGCGTGTCGCGACTGGTGGCTGCGGTGATCGAGCAGCGCCACGACGCCAACGGCATGCGCTGGCCCGACGCCATCGCGCCCTTCCGCGTGCTGATCTGCCCGATCGGCACCGACAAGTCCGAGCGCGTCCGGCAGCTCGCCGAGCAGCTCCACGATGGACTGGTCGCGGCGGGCGTCGATGCGCTGCTCGACGATCGCGGCCTGCGGCCGGGACCGATGTTCGCGGACGCCGACCTGATCGGCATCCCGCATCGCGTGGTGATCGGCGAGAAGGGCCTGGCCCTGAACCAGTACGAGTACAAGCGGCGCGACGCCGACAAGGCGGAGATGATCGAGGCCAGTCTGGCCGCCGTGCTGGAGCGGCTGGCAGCGTGAACGGCCCGGCGTCGCAGGGCGCAGGCGCGGCTTGAAGCACGGGCAGGCAGGCCGGAGTCCACGCCGGGTCAGCTGGCACCTCGGCCTGCTGTTCTGCGCGCTGACGCATTCCCCCATCGCACCGGCCGGCCCCACCGGCCAGATGGAACCCGAGCTGCGACGGCTGCTGGAAGCGGCCGTCGCCGCCGCCGACAGCTTCGATCATCGCTTCGACGCCGAGATCTGGCTGAGCGACATGTCGGGCCGCCTGCAGCGCTTCATCCGCGGCGACGACGAGCGCCTGGAGTTCCTGCGCATCCTGCACGCCGAGGCGCAGCGCGCGCGCATCCCGCCGGAGCTGGCGCTGGCGGTGATCGAGGTGGAGAGCCGCTTCGACCGCTTCGCCATTTCCAGCGCCGGCGCGCAGGGCTACATGCAGATCATGCCGTTCTGGCTCAAGGAGATCGCCGGGCCGGAGGAGAACCTGTTCCACACGCGCACCAACCTGCGCATGGGCTGCACCATCCTGCGGTTCTACCTGGACAAGGAACGCGGCAACCTGGTCAACGCGCTGGCGCGCTACAACGGCAGCTACGGCAAGCCCAAGTACCCGAACCTGGTGCTGCGCGCGCTCAACCGGCGCTGGTACCGGGGCTGAGGCGCGCAACGCGAAGCGGTTCGCCGCCGTCGCATCGGCGGGGTCAGGGCGGCGCTTCGCGGATCTCGCCGATGCTCGGCGTGGTGCCGACCACCGCGGGCCGCTTGCCGCGCGCGATGTCGATCGCCTCGGCAATCTCCTCGACGCCCGGATGCGGGCGCAGCCGGAGCACCTGTCCGCGGCGCAGGCGATCGGGGTCGGGAATGATTGCGACGTTCGACTGCCAGACCAGCGGCCACAGCAGCGAGTTGGCATAGACCTCCGGCTTGCCGGCGATGACCCACAGGCTGTCGCCCGAGCGCACGGTATAGGTCTTCATGCGCCCCTCGAGCTGCCGGTTGAGCATGCGCAGGCGGCCGTAGGCGAGCCGGCTGTTGCCGGTGACCATGATCTCTTCGGCCGCGCGCAGCTGCAGCAGCTGCGTGTCGTCGAGCCCCGCGTACGTGTAGCTGCGCGCGAGCTCCTCGTTGGCCAGCCGCGCGTAGTGATCCGAGGCCGCCTGGTCGGCGCGTGCCAGCGCTTCCTCGGCCGCCACCCGGGCGGCTGTCCAGTCGCGCTGCGCGATCGCCCGGCGCGAATCGGCCAGCTGGGGTTCGGCCCCCGGCCAGCCGGGAACCAGCGTCCGTGTCTGCGCGGCCAGCGCCACGGCCCGTTCGAGCCGCTGGCGCGCGCTGGCCTCGCCGGCATCGCTGGAGGGGGTGCGGGGTGTTGCCGCGGCGGGCGCCGGAAACTCCGGCGCCCTGTCCTGTCCCGCCCGTCGGTCGCCCCAGCCCGCGCACGACGCGCAGAGGGTCAGGCACAGCAGCAGGAGTGCTCGGGGCATGGCGTCGGATCGATGTCGATGCCGGAGATGATCCGACAAGGATGCCGACGATGCACTCCTGCGCGCTGCAGCGGCGCGTGCGCGGCGGTTCGCTTCGGGCTAGCTAGCGCAGCCCGACGCGGGCGTCTGCCGGGGCCGGCGGACCCACCTCGATCACGCCGATCTGCTGCCCGCCGCTGCCGAGGCGATAGGCGAAGCGGCCCGGCTGTTCGGCGACGAAGCTCAGCAGCAGCGGCTGGCCCGCCATGACCGGCGCGGCCAGGTTGTAGCCGTCGATGCGCAGCAGGCTCTGCACGTCGGAGTCGACGATCATCGTCACCTTGCTGCCGTGGTCCACGGCGATCGAGGCCGGGCCCTCGACGAGGCGACCGTTGCGCACCACCCATTCGAAGGTCGAGGCCGGTGCTTCGGGGGCCGCGGGCAGCGAGGACCCGGTGTAGGGCACCGCGCCCGAGACGCTGGGCGTGACCATCACGTCGCGCACCGGATCGTAGTAGGGCTGCGCGACCCGCGGGCGGGAAGTCGTGGCGGCCGGCTGCTCCAACCCGGCCGAGGATTGCGGTACGGGCTGGATGCGAGGCTCGGCCTGATAGCTGCCGTAGATCGGCGTACGTGCCGGGCGTGCGCTCGCGTCAGGCGCCGGCTGCGTGGCTGGCGCGGACGGCTGCGACAGGCGCGGCGTGACCATCACGTCGCGCACCGGATCGTAGTAAGGCCGGGAGTAGTGCTGCGCCAGGGCGGACGGGATCGCCGCGAGGGTCAGGGCGCCGAGGGCGGCGCCGCTTGCGATCCTGCGCAGGGCGGTGGCGTGCCTGATGTTCATGTCGGATCTCCTGTGACGGCTTGCTTTGCGACCCCTCCATCACAGCCGGCGCAGGTGAGCACGGCCTGAATGCCGCGTCGCGTCGGCGCATGTGCGTGAACGCGCCTGTGCGCGCCTGAACGCGGGCTGCACGGGCGTGGCGACTACAATGCCTCTTTACGTCGGAGCGCTTCATGGTCGAGGTCCTGGTCCTTTATTACTCGCGCAAGGGTGCAACCCGCGCGATGGCGCGCCAGATCGCGCGCGGCGTCGAGAGCGGGGGCGCCATCGCCCGCCTGAGGACGGTGCCGCCGGTCTCCACGGACTGCGAGGCCTCGGCGCCGGAGGTGCCGCCGGAAGGATCGCCCTACGCCGAAGCACGCGATCTGGCCGAATGCGCCGGCCTGGTCATGGGCAGCCCCACCCGCTTCGGCAACATGGCCGCGCCACTCAAGTACTTCCTCGACGGCACCTCCGGCCTGTGGGTGTCCGGCACCATGGTCGGCAAGCCGGCCGCGGTGTTCACCTCCACCGGCACGATGCACGGTGGCCAGGAATCCACCCTGCTCACCATGATGCTGCCGCTGTTGCACCACGGCATGCTCCTGCTGGGCCTGCCCTACACGCTGCCGGAGCTGTCCACGACGCAATCCGGCGGCACGCCCTACGGGGCCTCGCATGTGTCTGGCGGAGGCGCCGAGCCGCGCCCGCTGTCGCGCGAGGAGAGCGCGCTGTGCATGGCGCTCGGCCAGCGCGTGGCGCAGACCGCGGTCCGGCTCGCCGGATGATGCGGCCCTCCCTGCTGATGCGGCGCTGCGCGCTGGTCGCCCACCTGCTGCTGGTGCTGGGCGTGGCGCTGCGCGATCCCTCGGCGCTGAGCCTGGTGCTCGCGGCGATCCTGTGCCTGCCCCTGCCCGGCCTGCTGCGCGGCCGCTCGTACACCTACGCCTGGGCCTCGATGCTGATCGCGTTCTATGTCGCGGGTTATCTGGCCGACGGCTACGCGCGTCCCGAGACCCGCCTTTCGGCCTTCGTGCTGGCCAGCATCGCCGCGCTCGACTTCGTGAGCGTGATGATGTTCGTGCGGCTCAGGGCAAGAGAGATGGCTGCAGAAGCGGCGCAAGCGCCTGCTGCACGAACGGCAATGTCGGACGGCGCTTCGCGCTGAGCGCGGCGCGGTCGATCTCCTCGAGCGCGGCGATCAAGGTACCGGCGTCGCGGCGCAGGCGCGTGATCAGCCAGGCCACCGCGTCGTCCGGCAGATCGAGCGCGCGCTGCGCGGCATGCAGCAGCAGCAGCTCGCGACGATCCGCCTCGCGCAGGGGCTTGAGCCCGAGCAGGGCCATCGCCTCGAGCCGCGAACGCAGGTCGGGCAAGGGACTGTCCAGGCGCGCCGGCGCCACGCCCGCCGCCAGCAGCAGCGGCAGTCCGCGCTGGCGACGATGGTCGATCAGGCGCAGCAGCGCGATCCTGCGTTCCTCGTGCGCGACCAGGTCCTGGACGCCATCGAGCGCCAGCAGGCTGGCGTCGCGACAGGCTGCCAGCGTGTCGCCGTCGACCGGCGACGCGGCATAGCAGGCATCCGCTCCCGCGGCCGCAACGGTGGCGCGCAGCAGGTGGGTCTTGCCGGTGGCGGTCGCGCCGTACAGCCAGATCGCCGGCAGGCCGCTGCGGGTCGCCATCGCGCGCAGGGCGTCGACGACGTCGGTGTTGGGGCCGGCAAAGAAATTGTCGAAGGCCGGGAGCTGCGTCAGCTGCACCGGCAGCGCGAGCTGCGCGCCCTTCATGAAGCCGGTGGCGCGGTGTCCTGCCCCTCTTCCGGCGCAGGCGCCGCGGCGAGGGCCGGCACGCCGTGGCTGTACATGCGGCTGGCCAGCCACTCCTTCTTGGTCTCGCGCAGCAGCACCGCGATCACCGCGGCCACCGGCAGCGCCAGCATCACGCCGACGAAGCCGAACAGCTGGCCGCCGGCCATCACCGAGAAGATCACCGCCACCGGGTGCAGGCCGATCCGGTCGCCGACCAGCAGGGGCGTCAGCACGTTGCTCTCCAGCACCTGGCCGATGGTGAACACCACCGCCAGCCACACGAAGGGCAGCAGTTCCTGCGTCTGCACCAGCATGGCGATCACCGCGGTGAGCACGCCGACGATGGCACCCAGGTAGGGCACGAAGCTGATCAGGCCCACGATCAGGCCGACCAGCAGCGCCAGGTTGAGGCCGGCCAGCCACAGTGCGACCCAGTAGTAGACCGTCAACGCCGCCATCACGGTGAGCTGGCCGCGGATGAACGCGCCCAGGACCTCGTCGGTCTCGCGCGCCATGCGGCCGATGCGCGGCAGCGTACGCCGCGGGATCACGCTGCGGATCCAGTCGACCAGCAGGTCCCAGTCGCGCAGCAGATAGAACGTCACCACCGGCACCAGCACCAGGTTGGCCAGGGCGGTCAGCAGTGCGCCGCCCGAGCTGGCGAGCCGCGTCCATGCCTCGCGCAGCAGGCCGCTCGCTTCCGGCAGGTGCTGGGCGATGACCGTCTTGAAGCCCGCCGCGTCCAGGCGCACGCCCTCCGGCAGGCTGATGCCCAGGCGCGCCAGGCCGTGGTCCTGTATCCAGGCCAGCCACACGGGAATGTTCTGCAGCAGCACGCGCAGCTGCTCCTGCAGCATCGGCAGCAGCAGCACCAGGCCGAGCAGGCCGAGCGCGGTGATCACCACGAACACCACGCAGACGCCGATGGTGCGCGACAGCCGCCAGGTCTGCAGGCGATCGACGATCGGGTCGCCGGCGTAGGCCAGGCCCGCGCCGAGCACGAAGGGCATCAGGATCGGCGACAGCAGCCAGCAGAACAGCAGGAAGGTGACCAGCCCGGCGATCCACGGCCAGGTCTCGTCCAGGCGCAGGCGGTCGAGCGCCGATCCGCCGGGATCGGAAGCGGGCGGCGGTGTCTCAGCGCCCGGCAAGGACATAGCCTCCGGCCGCATCACGGCCGATCAGGCCATCCTCCTCGACACGCTCGGCCGCGCTCTGGACCCCACCCTCCACCACCATCCGCAGCTGCAGCGTGTCGCCGCGCAACTCGTCGACGTCGACGCTGCGCACGCCGCGCACGCGGCTGAAATGGCGCAGCACGCGTGAGTAGTCGGCGGTGCTGTGCAGTCCGCGCACCTGCACCACCCAGGTCTCGATCAGGTCGGACGCCACCCCGAACACCGGCAGTCCCTGCCCGCGCAGCGCCTCGTCCACCGCCACCGGGTCGAACTCGGCCCGGAACATCAGCGCCTGGCTGGCCACGTCGCGCACGAAGCTGTACTGCTGCACCAGCCGGGAAGCCCGCGCCAGGATCGGCGAGACGGCCGGGTCGGCGCGTCCCACTGCGCCCTTGAGCACCTGGATCAGCGCCAGCCGCAGTCCCATGTCGCGCGATTTCGCGGATTCGTCCTGTACCGGCACCATCGCGCCGTACGGATTCCCGGGCAGGGACTGCGCCTGCGGCGCGGCGGACGAGGGGGCCGGCGGCGCGGTCTGGGCGCGCGCCGCCGGCAGGCTGGCGAGCATCACGATCGCGCCGAGCAGCGCGGCGCACGCCGGCACGCAGAGACCAAAGGATGGGCAGAACGACATGCGGCGGATTATCGCGGGCCGGTCTGTAAAATGCTTGCTTCACCCTCACGCCTGCTTCCGCGCCCCGATGAGTTCCCGAAAACCCCTTTCGTACCGAGATGCCGGCGTCGATATCGAGGCAGGCGATGCGCTGGTCGACGACATCAAGTCGATCGTGCGCTCCACCCGCCGTCCGGAAGTGCTCGCCGGCGTCGGCGGTTTCGGCGCGCTGGTCAAGCTTCCGAAGAAGTACCGCAAGCCGATCCTGGTCAGCGGTACCGACGGCGTGGGCACCAAGCTGCGCCTGGGAATCGATGCCGGCCGCGTCGAGGGCCTGGGCATCGACCTGGTCGGCATGTGCGTGAACGACGTGCTGGTATCCGGCGCCGAGCCGCTGTTCTTCCTGGACT
This sequence comes from uncultured Panacagrimonas sp., assembly GCA_946481265.1. The sequence continues at coordinate 18,273 of CAMLNE010000011.1, forward strand.
ACTACGCCACCGGCAAGCTCGACACGCGCACCGCCGCGCAGGTCATCCGTGGCATCGCCACCGGCTGCAAGCAGGCGGGCTGCGCGCTGGTCGGCGGCGAGACCGCGGAGATGCCGGGGCTGTACACCGCCGAGGACTTCGACCTTGCCGGTTTCTGCGTGGCGGTGGTCGAGGAGTCGAAGATCATCGACGGCTCGAAGATCGCGCGCGGCGACGTCATCGTCGCCCTGCCCTCCAGCGGCCCGCACTCGAACGGCTATTCGCTGGTGCGCAAGATCCTCTCCGTCGGTGGCCATGGACTCGACGAGCCCTTCGGCGCCGGCACGCTGGCCGACGCGCTGCTCGCGCCCACGCAGATCTATGTCAAGCCCGTGCTCAAGCTGCTGGAGGCCGGCATCCGCATCCACGGCATGGCGCACATCACCGGTGGCGGCATCGTCGGCAACCTGCCGCGCTGCTTCCCCAAGGGCGTCGGTGCGGTGGTCGACACCACGAGCTGGAAGCGGCCGGAGATCTTCGACTGGCTGCAGGCTGAGGGCGCCGTGGAGCAGGACGAGATGTGGAACGTCTTCAACTGCGGCGTGGGCTTTGCCATCGTCCTGCCGCGTCGCCAGGTCGACGCCGCGCTCGCCTTGCTGCGCAAGGCCCGGCTCAAGCCCTGGGTGCTCGGCGAGGTGAGCAAGGGGCGCCAGGACGTGCGGTTTGCCTGAGCCGCGCGAGGCGCGCATCGCGGTCCTGGTGTCCGGCCAGGGTCGCAACCTCCAGGCACTGATCGAGGCCTGCGCGAGCCGCCGCATCCGCGGCTCGATCGCCGGCGTGCTGTCCAACCGTGCACAGGCACCGGCGCTGGCCCGCGCGCACGCCGCGGGCGTTCCGGCGCGCACCATCGCGCACGCGGACTATCCGGAGCGCGCCGCGTTCGACGCCGCGCTGTCGGCGGCGCTCGACGAGCTGCAGCCCGACGTGATCGTGCTGGCCGGCTTCATGCGCGTGCTCGGCCCGGCCTTCGTGCAGCGCCACGCCGGCCGCCTGCTCAACGTCCACCCGTCCCTGCTGCCGCGTCATCCGGGTTTGCATACCCACCAGCGCGCGCTGGCCGCGGGCGATCGCGAACACGGCGCCACCGTGCATTTCGTCACCGAGGAACTCGACGGCGGACCCCCGGTCATTCAGGGCCGTGTCAGCGTACGGTCCCAAGATACGCCCGACACATTGGCCGACCGGGTGATGACCGAGGTGGAGATCCGCATCCTTCCGCAGACCGTTGCCTGGATGGCAGAGGGCGACCTCGCACTGCGCGGCGCCTGCGCCGAACTGCGCGGGCGCGTGCTGACGGCACCGCTGCAGCTGGCGGATCTCGACGAGGCGTTCCGCTGATGCCTTCTCTTCCACGGCGGGCAACCGCGATCCTGGCGCTCGCGCTGCTGCTGCTGCCCGCGCTGTCCGGCGCAGCACAGCCCACGCCCAGCGATGCCACCTACGCCCTGTCGCGCGGCATGATGACCCTGGGCGAGGCCCGCTTCCGCCTGGAGCAGCAGGAAGATCCCAACTGCTGGCGCTACGAGTACCACGCCAAGCCTTCGGGCCTGGCGCGCCTGTTCATCGGCAATGTCACCGAGCGTTCCGATTTCTGCATGGCGGACGGCAAGGTGCTGTCGCAGGCCTTCGAGTTCCGTCGCGCCGACAAGCCGAAGGACGACTTCAGCCTGCGCTTCAACTGGACCGACGGCGTGGTGCGCTCCAGTGCCGGCGAGATGCGCCCGCTGGAGACCGGCATGGTCGATCGCCTGGCGATGCAGATCGCGATCCAGACCTGGGTGATCGATCGCGGCGGCGAGCCGGGGCCGGAGATCTTTTCCGTCACCAAGGTCGAGGACGACCGGATCAAGACCTACCGTTTCCGCATCGTCGCGCGCGAGACCGTCGAGACGCCGGCCGGGGCCTTCGAAACGGTGCGCGTCGAGCGCGTCAACGACAAGAAGAAGTCGACCGTCTTCTGGCTCGCGCCCTCGCGCGGCTACATGGCGGTACGCGTGCAGCAGACCAAGAACGGCGACGAGCAGCTCAGGCTGGTTCTGAAGAAGTAGTCGGTCCCCGCGCAGACCGGCTGCGCCGGGCGTGGCGGACCCGGCGATGTCGCATCCGCGCACCACGCGCTGCGTAAGTTCCCACGCCTGGCCTCAGGCCAGCGCCCCTTCCTCGCGCAGCTTGTCCAGGTGCGCCTCGATGTTCTGGCGCGCCAGCGGCAGCAGGCGCGGATCCAGCCCCTGGTAGATCGCCGTCAGCATCTCGTCGATCGAACGCCCGGCCCGGTGCAGTTCCAGCACCGAAGTCTCGCGCTCCCGGCGGTGCCGCAGTGTCTCCTGCAGCCGGAACGTGGTGCCCATGGCGCCGCCATGCGAGGGCACGATGACCTGCGGATCCAGGTCGATCACGCGCTGCAGCGAATCGAAGTAGCGGCGCATGTTGCCCTCGGGCTGGTGGATCACCACCGTGCCCACGCCCTGGATCAGGTCGCCGACCAGGCACCAGCTGCGATCCTCGGGCATCAGCGCGAGCTGGCCCTCGTCGTGGCCCGGGACCGCCAGCGCCCGTACCGGACGCCCCAGCCAGTGCGCCACCACGTCGCCGTCGTTGATCAGGCGCTGGGTCAGCCCGTCGAAGAACCGTGGCGCAGCTTGCGCGATGCGTTCGTAGGTATCCGAACTCAGGGCCACGCCCACGCCCAGGCGCCGGGCCAGCACGTCGGCGCGCTCGCAGTGATCCGGGTGGTGATGGGTGAAGAAGATCTCGTTCACGCCCAGCGGCAGCACGCGCTCGTACAGCGCATCGAGCTCCTCGTCGTTCCAGGGCGAGGGATCCACCAGGATGCGATGCGTGCCCTCGTCGCCGAGCAGGAAGCAGTTGGTGTGGAAGGCCGGCGGCAGCGTGTTCGAACGCACCGGGATCATGCGCAGGCCGTGGATCGCCTGGATGATGGGCAGGCGCTCCTTGTGGTTGTCGTCCAGCGAGACCTCCGCCGGCTCGGTGCCGCCGCCCCTGGCCAGCAGCGCCACGCTGGCCGAGGTCGGCGGCGCCAGCAGCAGCCGGCCGTCGAGGTATTCGGCGTGCAGCTCGGCCGGCCGCGCCCAGCGCAGGTGATCGACCTCGCCCGTGTCCAGGACGATCTGCGGACGGTGGCGCAGCTGGACGCGGTAGAACAGGGTGTCGAAGCGCACCGGCAGGATCGGCGGCGTCAGCGCCTTGCCGAAGAGATGCAGCGCCTCCACGTCGCCTCGCGCGCAGGCCGCATCCAGATCGAAGCCGATCTCCTCGCGCAGCTCCCGCACCAGTGCCTCGGCCAGGCGCGGCTCGATGTCGCTGCACCAGGAGGCCGTGCGCGCTGGCGCATCCGCGTCCTCCTTGTCGACCTTGCCGCCCGGGAAGGCCCAGTAGCCCGGAAATGAGGTCAGCGCGGGCTGACGGCGGACCAGCAGGATCTCGTCGTCATGCTGCAGGACGGCGGTGACCGCTTCGCGGATCGGGGCTTCAGCCATGAAAGCAGGCGCCGGGAATGGAACGCCAGTGTAGGCCTGCGGCGCGCGCGCGGCGATCAAGACGAATACCTAGGCAAATGCCGCGAAAACACGGGCGCGGCGGGAGGCCGGCGCCACGACGACGCCGGCGGCGTGCCGCATCAACGCTTCCGTTGTGGCTCACGCGCGCCGACTTGGTCCGCCACAGCGCTTCCAGGCTTTCGCTGCAGCGCGCCGCGCTTTTCCGCGACTCTCGCGCAGAGCCCTGCCGGGGCGCGGGCAGGCTACTCCTGCGGCTTGCCGATCGACTTGAGGGCCAGTTTGTCGCCGCTGAAGGTGACGCTGATGGCCTGTCCACCGCCTTCCCAGATCTCGGTCGAGAAGCTCAGCGGGCCCAGCGCGCCACCCGAAACCTGATCCGGCTCACCGAGAATGGCGTAGACATCGGCGCGACTCATGCCGACATCCAGTTTCGCGTAGTTCTGCGCGTTGACCTGCGAGCACGCGGCGCCCAGCAGCATCACGGCGCCGAGCAGCAACACCCCCAATCCGCGTCCCAGCGTGCGCGACCTGTTCTCCAATGCGAAGCCTCCCATGGCTGCGTTCCCGCGCGAGGATCGAGCTTGACCCCCTGCACGAAGCGGCCGTAGCGTCGCGCGATGAGCCCGCCCGAGCAAGCCCTGCGCAAGGAGGTCACCGATGCGGCGCGCCGCATCGGCGTGCTCGACTGGCTGATGCTGCTGCTGGCCGTGGTCTCCGTCGGTCTGCTGCTCTGGGAGATGTTTGCCGAGGTCGCGCCGCAGACCCGGCGCCTGATCATCACCGCCGACTACGTGATCTGCGCCATCTTCGCGGTCGAGTTCATCTGGCGCTGGCGGCGCGCGGGCTGGACCGGCGATTACGTCAAGCGCAACTGGTACGAGGTGCTCGGCATGATCCCGCTGCAGCACCCGATGCTGCGCGGCTTCCGCCTGTTCCGGGCGGTGCGCATCGTGATCCTGCTGTCGCGGTTCGGCCGTGCCGCCGACCGCGCACTGGGCGATGAATTCACCTACCGGCTGGTCCGGCGCTTCAAGAACGCCATCGTCGAATCGATCAGCAGTGCGGTCACCGTCGCGGTCCTCGACGAGGTCAGCGAGGTCCTCGCCCGCGGCCAGTACGCGCGCAATGTCGCGCGGGCCCTCGAGGACAACCAGCCGAAACTGCGCGCGATGATCTCGGAGAAGCTGCGCGCCGATCCGCAGGCCGGCCGCCTGTCGCGCCTGCCCTTCGCGCGCGACCTGAGCGAGACCATCATCGACATGGCATTGCGCCTGGTCGAGCAGGTCCTGCAGGACCCGCGCACCGACGAGCTGATCGCCGACATGCTGCGGGAAAACCTCCAGCAGATCCGCCGTTCAGTGGAGGCCAACGACCAGGCACACCGGTAGATCGCCGCGCGCCGAGCAGGTTCGGTAGCGTCATTGCCTGGCCGCCCGCGGGAACCGCCGACCGTCGCGCGCGGTCCGAGCATCTGCCTCATCATGATCGGCATGATGCTTCGACTCCGCCGCTTCACCCTGCCCCTGCTCATGGCCGCGCTGGTCGGCGGATGCGCGTCCAACGGCCACTTCGTCAAGCCCGTGGCCACGCCGGTGACAACCGATCCCTCGGCCGCCGATGCCTCCAGGTACGCGGACGGCTACCTGCGCGTCTTCGTCAGTTCCAACCTGGACACCAACGGCCGCGCACTCGACTTCGGACCCGAATCCGAGCGTCCGGCGATGCTCCTGATCTCGGCCCGGTTCGGCAAGGGCACGGTGGCGAGCTTCGCCTCCGACACCGAGCCCGAGATCCCGGTGCTGCTCTACGACGTCAAGGAGGGCAAGACGGTCAGCTCGGTGGTGGACAACGCGCTGCTCACCGAGGGGCTGCTGGTCGACCCGGAGTCGCTGTCGAAGTCGCCGCACCTGCAGATCGTGGTGCGCGGTGTTCCCGCGGACAAGGCCAAGTGGGTGACCAACCTGCTCGAACTCGCCACCGGCGAGCCGATCCTGAAGTTCGGGATGGGTTTCGTGCCGGGCGGACAGGTCGTCACCGGGCTCAGTTCGCGGCTGGGTGAACTGCTCAGCGAGGAGATCAAGACCGAGGGCAAGCCCTGGGAGGAGAAGACGCTGCTCGGCCTGCGTGCCGAACAGGGCGTGTCGGCCCTCGACGGGCGCCAGTTCGTCGTGGTGCTCAACTCGACCCGGGTCGACCTGGAAGCGCCGGCGCCCGATCTGCACCGCTGCCAGAGCACGCAGTCCAGGGCCGGGCTGTGCAATCGCAAGGGTGAGCCCTGGATGCCGGCGGAAGCCTACGTGCGCTTCGAGCTCGACGTCACCGACTACCGCTCGGTGAAGGACTTCCTGGGCAGTGCGGTGTCCTGCGAAGCCGAGGAGCGCGTGTGGGTCGACTACCGCGCGTTGATCGCTTCCGGCCAGCTCGCGCGGCGCCAGGCCGAGTACGAGCGCCACCTGCTCACGCGCGGCGAACTGCTGCTGGCGGCCCGCCGCGCAAACGCCGAGATGGCGACCTGGCGCCGTGCCGGCCGCCTGCTGCAGTTCGCCCAGCAGGCCGCCCTGCTGCCCGCGCCGGACGATGCCTACTGGATCGAGCATTACCGCAGCAGTGCACAACAGCTGGACGCCTGCATCCGCACCGCGGCCGCGCGCGGGCAGTCGCAGTACGCCACGATCTGGGACCAGGCCATCTCGCTGTTCGCGCGGGCCCAGTCCTACCCGAGCTGGGCCACGGCGCTGAGCGGCACGGCCGATCCGGAAGCGCCGGCACTGCGCGATGCCGAGCGCGAACTGACGCGCCTGCGCCAGTTGATGAGCGCGGGCGAGCTGCGCACGCTCGACAGCGAGAGCCTGGAAAGCCTCAACAGCCTGGGTGCCCAGCTCGAGGCGCTGCTCGTGCCCGTCTACGAGCGCGCGGTGGAACGGATCCTGGAAAACGGCGACAGCATCGAAGGCAAGCGCCAGCGCATCGCCGACCTGATCACGCGCAGCGCCTGCACCGATTGCCGCGAGCGGCTCGGCCGACGCCTGGAAACGCTCGTGAACGCCGCGCCACTGCCGGTCGAGACGCCGCCTGCGCCGACGGCCCCTCCCGTGCCGGAGGCCCCTGCTTCGCCCGCTCCGGATGCGACGCCGCCGGTCGATCCCGCTTCTCCCGTCGCGCCGGACGCCCCGGCCGTGCCACCGGCGCCGGCATCCCCGCCCTGACGGTCACGCGCGGCGAGCCGGCCAGGACCTGTCCGCGATGAGCCTTGCGCCGGGCATCCGCCCTGCCGCCGACCGGGCATCCCGGACACGGCCGCATCGCGGCGCGCGATGAGCAGCGAGCCCTGGACGATCTTCGCCGCGGTGGCCGCCGCGCACGCGCTCGGGGTATCGAGCCCGGGGCCCGATTTTGCCGTGGTGATCCGGCAGACGCTCGCGCACGGACGGCGCGTCGGCGTGGCCACGGCGCTGGGCATCGGCAGCGGCATCCTGTTCCACGTCGCCTGGGGCATGTTCGGTCTCGCCTGGGCCGTCGAGCGCCTGCCTCAGCTGATCGGGATGCTGCGCTATGGCGGCGCCGCGATCCTGCTGTGGATCGGCCTGCAGGCGCTGCGCTCGCAGCCGTTGGTATCGGGCGCCGAAGGCACCCCGCACGGCCCGCCTCTGGTCTCGACGCGGCGCGCCTATGGCCTGGGCCTGCTCACCAACCTGCTCAACGCCAAGGCCCTGCTGTTCTTCCTGGCGCTGTGCGCCAGCGTCATCGCCGCGGGGGCGCCCGCGATGCTGCGGGCGGCGCTCGGCCTGTGGATGGTGCTGGCGACCGCCGCCTGGTTCGCGTTCCTGGCCTGGACTGTGGGTCACCCGCAGCTGCGCCGGCGCCTGGTCGCGCACGCGCACCATGTCGATCGCGCGATGGGCGTGATCCTGGTCGGCCTGGCACTGGCGATCGCGCTTGGCTTCTAGCGCGCATTTCTCACAGGGGGATCGAGCGATGGCCGTGCGTCGAGGACGTGC
>CAMLNE010000012.1 GCA_946481265.1 uncultured Panacagrimonas sp.
TTCATCTGCTCGTTGAGGTAGTACTCGCGCTGGTTCTTCTCCATCTGCTGCTTGACCCGGCCGCGGATCTTCTTCTCGATCTGCAACACGTCGATCTCGCTTTCCAGCTGCGAGAAGACATGCTCGAGGCGGGCCTTGGGCTCGGCGATCTCGAGCACCTGCTGCTTGTCTTCCAGCTTGAGGTTCAGATGGGCGGCGATGGAGTCCGCCAGGCGCCCCGGATTGTCCATGCTGGCCAGCGAGGGCAGCAGCTCGGCAGGGACCTTCTTGTTGAGCTTCACGTATTGCTCGAACTGGGACAGCGTCGACCGGGACAGCGCCTCGACCTCCTTGCCTTCGCCAGCCTCGTCCGGCGGCAACGGCGTGCACTCTGCCGATACAAACGGGCCGTTCATCTCCACGCGCAGGATCGCCGCGCGTTGCTGGCCTTCCACCAGGACCTTCACCGTGCCGTCCGGCAGCTTGAGCATCTGCAGGATGCTGGCAAGGGTGCCGACCGAGTAGATGTCGTCGGCACCTGGATCGTCCGTATCAGCGGTCCGCTGGGCCACCAGCAGGATGCGCTTGTCATCCTGCATTCCCGCCGCGAGCGCCTTGATCGACTTTTCGCGCCCGACGAACAGCGGGATCGCCATGTGCGGGTACACGACGACGTCGCGCAGCGGCAGGACGGGCGTTAACTTCTCGGATGCGGTAGGCACGGTCATTTCCGGTCAGAAGCACAAGATGAGTGCGCAATTATCGCAGATGCGGCTGTTTCGACGTCTTTCAACCGACCAGCAAGAAAAAGGCCCCGCCGCGGCGGGGCCCATCCCTGATCCAGCGCGGGAGGCACTCCGGCCTAGGCAGAGTTCTTCACTTCGCGCCGCGTCTCCACGTTCTCGTAGACGATGAACGGCTTGGATTCGCCGCGTACCACTGCCTCGTCGATCACGACCTTGCTGACGTTCTGCATCGACGGCAGGTCATACATCACGTCGAGCAGGATGTTCTCAAGGATGGTGCGCAGGCCGCGCGCCCCGGTCTTCCGCTCCTTGGCCTTCTTGGATACCGCACGCAGCGCATCCTCGCGAAATTCCAGCTGCACGCCCTCCATCTCGAACAGCTTGGTGTACTGCTTGATCAGCGCGTTCTTCGGCTCGCGCAGGATCTGCATCAGCGCCGCGTCGTCCAGTTCCTCGAGCACGGCCGCCACCGGAAGTCGACCGACGAATTCGGGGATCAGGCCAAAGCGGATGAGATCGTCCGGCTCGATCAGCGACAGCATCTTGTTGATCTGCGCCGAATCGGTCTTGGACTTCACGTCGGCGGAGAACCCGATACCGGCCTTCTCCGTGCGGTTCTGGATCACACGATCCAGCCCTGCGAATGCACCACCGCAGATGAACAGGATGCCGGCAGTGTTGACCTGCAGGAATTCCTGCTGCGGGTGCTTGCGGCCTCCCTGCGGCGGAACCTGCGCGATGGTGCCCTCGATCAGCTTGAGCAACGCCTGCTGCACGCCCTCGCCCGACACGTCCCGCGTAATCGAGGGGTTCTCGGACTTGCGGGCGATCTTGTCGATCTCGTCGATATAGACGATGCCCCGCTGCGCCTTCTCGATGTCGTATTCGCACTTCTGCAGCAAGCGCTGGATGATGTTCTCGACGTCTTCGCCCACGTAACCGGCTTCGGTCAGCGTGGTGGCGTCCGCGATGGCGAACGGCACGTCGAGCAGGCGCGCCAGCGTCTCGGCGAGCAGCGTCTTGCCGGAGCCGGTAGGTCCGATCAGCAGGATATTGGACTTGGCGAGCTCGACCCCATCCTGCGATCCCTTCACCGACAACCGCTTGTAATGGTTGTAGACCGCGACCGACAGCACCTTCTTGGCCTGCTCCTGGCCAATCACGTATTCATCCAGGACCGCACGGATCTCATGCGGCTTGGGCAGGCCCTTGGTCTGCGGCTTGGCGTGGACTTCCTCCCGGATGATGTCGTTGCAGAGATCGACGCACTCATCGCAGATGTAGACCGACGGGCCCGCGATCAGCTTGCGCACCTCGTGCTCGGACTTGCCGCAGAAAGAGCAGTACAACACTCGCCCGTTGTGGGAGCTACCGCGCAGATCAGCGCTCATCAAAAAGGTCCTCTGCCCGCGTCCAATCGACCGGGATGGCCTTGTATATCACGGCCTTGGCCGTACGCAAAACGTTTCCGACGAGGCACTCAGGCGACCGCGACAGGCGGCACGCGCTTGTCGAGAATCTGGTCGATCAGCCCATATTCCTTGGCCGCTTCCGCGCTCATGAAATAGTCGCGCTCGACATCGCGGGAGATGCGCTCCAGCGGCTGTCCGGTGTGCTCCGCCATCAGCTTGTTGAGACGTTCGCGGAGGAACAGGATCTCGCGCGCCTGGATCTCGATGTCGGTGGCCTGGCCCTGAGCACCACCCGAAGGCTGATGAATCATGATGCGTGAATGCGGCAGGGAGTAACGCTTGCCCTTGGTCCCGGCGGACAGCAGGAAGGCTCCCATGCTTGCGGCCTGTCCGATGCACATCGTGGCCACATCCGGCTTGATGAACTTTATCGTGTCGTAGATCGACAATCCCGATGTGATCACGCCACCCGGAGAATTGATGTACAGATGGACGTCCTTGTCCGGGTTCTCCGATTCGAGAAAGAGAAGCTGGGCCACGACGAGGTTCGCCATGAAATCGTCGATCGGGCCCACAACGAACACCACTCGCTCCTTCAGCAGGCGCGAATAGATGTCGAAAGCGCGCTCTCCGCGAGCGGTCTGCTCGACCACCATGGGAACGAGCGTCGAGGCGCGGCTACGGATGTCGGTCATTTGATTGGAAATTCCGGACGGAATGATTTGAAGTTTCGAAAGGAAGGAGCGTACGACGCTCGTCCCTTACTCAGGCCGCCGCCTGGGGGTTCAAGAGCTGCTCGAGGCTCATCGGCTTCTCGATCTTGCGGGCACCGGAGAGCAGCAGTTCGACGACCTGGTCTTCCAGCACCATCGCGCGCAGTCCTTCCATCATCTCCGGACGCGAACGGTAATAGCTCTTCACCTGATCGGGGTGTTCGAAGTCGCGCGCCATGCCGTCCAGCGCTTCCTCGATCTTCGCGTCGTCGAGCTTGACTTCCTTCGCCTTGATCACCTCGCCAAGCAGCAGGCCGAGCTGCACCTTGCGGCCGGCGCCTGCCTCGAAAAGCTGGGCGGGCAGCATCTCGGCCAGCTTCTCCGGCGGTACGTTCTGCATGTTCATGCGCTGGGCAGCCTGCTGGCGCAGGCTCGGCACTTCCTGGTCGATCAGGCTCTTGGGAATCTCGACGGGATTCTTCTCCGCCAGCTGATCCATCACCTGGTTCTTCTGCCGACGCTGGATCGCCTTCTTGCGCTCGCTCTCCAGCGCCTCGCGCGCCTTGGTCCGCAGCGCGTCGACCGAATCCACCGAATGGGCGCTCAGGAACTCTTCGCTCTCGATCTCGGGCAGCACGACTTCCTTGATCTCGTGAACCGTCACGGCGAACTGGGCGGTCTTGCCCTGCAGGTTCTCGGCGCGGTAGTCGGCAGGGAAGGCCACGGCCACCTCGAAGCTCTCACCTGCAGCGTGGCCGATGACCCCGTTTTCCAGGTCGGGCAGGAACTGACCTGCGCCGATCTCGATCTCGACCCCCTCGCCCTTGCCACCCGCAAAGCTCTCCCCGTCCAGCTTTCCATCGAAGTCGAGCTTGACCATGTCACCGGATGCGGCGGGCCGTTCGACCGGGTTCACGCTGCGGCGGCCCTTGCGCAGGTTCAGGACGAGGCGATCGACATCGGCGTCGGTGACTTCAACCACCGGCTCCTCGATCTCCAGCGTGTCGAGCCCCGTAAGCTGGATCTCCGGATAGACCTCGAAGCTGGCGACGTATTCCAGCGGCTCGCCCGGCTTTTCCGCCATCACATTGATCTGCGGCTGTCCAGCGGGACGGGCCCCGACCTTGGCCAGTGCCTCGGGGTAGCTGCGCTGGACCAGATCCGACACCGCATCCATGCGTGCCGACGGTCCGAACTGCTGCTGAATGACCTTGAGCGGTGCCTTGCCCGGGCGGAAACCCGGCAGCTTGGCGCGCTGCGACATGTTGCGCAGCCGCTCGTCCACGGCCTTGGAGACGCGGTCGGCAGGAATGGTGACGCGCATTTCGCGCTTGAGCCCGCCCGGTGCTTCGAGATTGACGTCCATAGATGTTCTTTCGTGAGTGCGTGCCGATCAACGCGTTCCAAAGGCGCCCGCACCTCGCCCGTTCACCGGGTACGAAGGCGGGATATCCCCGTATCTTTTGCCCGCGTCACGTCGCAAAGGATTCGGAAGCTTGGTGCGAAAGGCGAGACTCGAACTCGCACGCCTTGCGGCACGGGAACCTAAATCCCGGGCGTCTACCAATTCCGCCACTTTCGCAGGAGGCAACGCGGCCGCGAAGTATACAGCGGGGCCGCGGCTTCGATTCCGGGCTCGCGACCGCGAACCGGTGCGAGCCTCCGCCGCGCCAATTTGCATCCCCCGCACCTGCCGCACCGCCGCACTCATGAAGCGCCGAATGGTCCCGCCCCGACGGAAGGGAACCCGATCGGCACTTGACCCATCTTTGCGAATAATTATCATTTCGTTTTGGTCGATCTCTCACCCTCGGAGCCCCCATGCAGACCTCCACGCTCACCGCTGCACGCTCGCCGCTCGTCCCGCGGCCCCAACTGCCGCGCCTGCGCAGCGAGGACCTGTTCCGGAGTTCGCATGAACTGATCATCGAGCACCAGGGACAGGAATACCGGCTGCGCCTGACGCGCAACGACAAGCTGATCCTCAACAAGTAGTCCGTCGTCGCGGCCGAACAGCGACACAACGGGTACTGCGCTGGGGAATATCGGCGTCCAAGCGGCACAATGCCGCGCATGCCCGATTCCAGTCCTTCTCCGCCCGCGCGCGCGGCCTTCGTTTTCCTTGGACTGACGGTGCTGGCCGGCTGTGCCGCGGTCCTGGGAATCTCGGCCGGAACCATCGATATCAGCGCGGCTGACGTGCTCGCAGGTCTCGGCCTGGGAACCCCCGCGACAGACCCGACCGCGCTCGCGGTCGTTCGCGACCTGCGGCTGCCCCGGGTACTGCTGGCGCTGCTGGTCGGCGCGGCGCTCGCCTGCTCGGGGACCGCGATGCAGGGCCTGTTCCGCAACCCCCTCGCCGATCCCGGCCTGGTCGGCGTCGCGAGCGGTGCCGCACTGGCGGCGGTCGCGGCGATCGTCGGTGCACGCGAACTCTCGCTGCCGACGGCCTGGGTGCCCTTCGCGACCCCCATCGCCTCCTTCGTCGGTGGATTGGCCGCCGCCGCACTGGCCGCACACCTGGCCAACGCGGCCGGCTACACGCGCGGCGCCACCCTGCTGCTCGCCGGACTGGCGATCAATGCGATTGCGGGCGCCGGCATCGGGCTGTTGACCCAGATTGCGGGCGACGCGGCACTGCGCGAGGCCATGTTCTGGTTGTTCGGCTCCCTGGCAAAGAGCGGCTGGGTCGAACTCGGCGTCGCGGCGCCGCTGTTGCTGGCCATCCTGGTCCTGCTACCGCGCGAGGCGCGCGCACTCAACGCACTGTTGCTGGGCGAATCCGAGGCCCTTCATCTGGGTGTCGACGTCGAGGCGCTCAAACGTCGTCTTACCCTGTTGATCGTCCTCGCGGTGGCGGCCTGTGTCGCGCTGTCCGGCATCATCGGCTTCGTCGGCCTGATCGTGCCGCACCTGCTTCGACTGGTCCTGGGTCCGGACCACCGCGTCCTGATCCCCGCTTCCGCACTCGGTGGCGCTGCCCTGCTCGCGTTTGCGGACCTGGCGGCCCGCACCGCGATGCCGCCGGCCGAGCTGCCCATCGGCATCCTGACCGCCCTGATCGGCGGCCCGTTTTTCCTGGTCCTGCTGATCCGCCTGCGCGGAAGGGTCGAGAGCTGGTAATGCTGATCGCCGACAGGATCTCCTGCACCCTCGATGGGCGCGACCTGCTCAGTGACGTCAACGTCCGCCTCGAAAGCGGGGAGGTCCTGGCCATTCTCGGGCCCAATGGCGCCGGCAAGAGCACGCTGCTCAAGCTGCTGGCCCGTGAAATGCCCCCAACACGTGGGCGCGTCGAGCTCAATGGGCGCGATCTGGCGCAGTGGAGCGCGCTGGCCCTTGCGCGCCAGCGCGCGGTGCTGCCCCAGTCGGAGTCGCTGCGCTTCCCCTTCGACGTCAGGCAGGTAGTGAGCCTGGGACGTTATCCGTGGAGCGCTGTGAGCACGGATGCCGAGAGACGGATCGTCGCGGCGGCGATGGAAGCGACCGGCGTGTCCCACTTTGCGGATCGCATCTACACGACGCTATCCGTCGGCGAACGCGCACGCGTCCAACTGGCCCGGGTGCTCGCCCAGATCTGGGAGTCCGCGGACGGCCAGACGCGGTATCTGCTGCTCGACGAGCCGACCGCCAGCCTGGACCTCGCGCATCAGCATGAGGTGCTCGCGGCCGTACGCCGGTTCGCCGCGCGCGGCGCAGGGGTGGCGATGGTGCTCCACGATCTCAACCTGGCACTGCAGTACGCCGATCGAGTGCTGCTCATGAAGGGCGGCAGGATCGAGGTCGCCGGACCGGTACATGAGGCGCTGAACGCCAACGACATCGAGCGGGTGTTCGACGTGGATGTCGACTTCGTTCGGCGCAGCGATGCGGACGGGTTCTGGATCGCGCCGCGGCCGCATCGACGCCGGGAACACCCAGGCCGCGTTCCAGGCAGTCCAGATCTCGGCGCACCAGGCGTCGTCGCGGGCGCACCAGGCGTCGTCGCGAAAAAATAGATGCAGATGGCATTGAGGCCGCCGAATGGCTTGGCTATACTGCGCGCCCTTTCGAGGGGCTATAGCTCAGCTGGGAGAGCGCTTGCATGGCATGCAAGAGGTCGTCGGTTCGATCCCGACTAGCTCCACCAAAGTTCCTTACGGCACCGCCTCGGCGTTGCCAGGGCGCATCCCCGGGATGCAACAGCGTCCGCCTCGTTCCCATCGTCTAGAGGCCTAGGACACCTCCCTTTCACGGAGGTAACCGGGGTTCGAATCCCCGTGGGAACGCCATAAAAAGGCTGTTTTTCGTGACTCCGGAAAACAGCGCCCCTTTCTTCCGGGACTGCTCCCGGAATAGCGCGACGACAGCGGGGGAACCCGGCGGCGGATCAAGGCCCGCCCTTCATGTGCACCGACCGCGGTCTGCCTGTGCACCAGGCCGTCCGGCGCCAGCGACCGTCATGGCCAGCGCGGAAAGCGAACCGGATCCAGGATCGCGAACAATTCCCTCACCACCCAGCCGCCCCCGAAGAAGGCTTTCGCGTTTTCCAGGCTGGAGACGACCGCGCTGCGTTCCTGCAACGGTCCAGGGCCACGCGTCTTCTCGCAAAGATACTGGTCACGACCGATTCGAGTGATGCGCAGGCGGGTCCAGCGAGCCGGCATTGCATCCCCGGGCGCCGGCTCGGTCGAGAACTCGGCGAACACCCGTTGCCCTGGACTGACAAGGGGTGGGACTTCGGCCTGGCTTCGGGGAGTGATGCGAAGCATCGATGCGGGGGCCTCAACCACTCTCTCTCGGGGATCCACGGCTCTTGAGCCGCAAAACCGTTCGCTGTCGTGCCTTGCTCCGCTTCCCCCTGCAGTGCGATCCGCAAATCAGTCGCCAGCTGACGTCGGACTTTCTGCTGCGTTCGGGGGGAGGAGAACAGGGCCGGGGCATTCCGCGGCGACTTCACGCCGTGAAGCCGCCGGCATGTCCGGCCCGACCGGGATTCGCCCGGTCCGCCAGCCGACGCGGGCACGCTAACGCATCAACGCGTGCGCAGGGAGCGTGCAAACGCGCCGCCCGTGACGGCGATCACAGAGCCCGCGATCACGAACACGAGCCGGTAGCCGACGTGATCGACCACCAGCGCCGCCAGCAGGATTCCGATCGACTGGCCGAGGAATATCGAGGCGCCGAACAACGCCGCAGCGGTTCCACGGACCGACGGCGCCATCTGCGTGGCATGGGTCTGCAACGTGGCGTGCAGCATGGAGAACCCTAATCCCGCCAGCAGGCAGGCCGGCAGCGCGAGGATCCATGAACCGGCCCAGGCGAGTCCGATCAGGCACAGTCCCATGAGCCCTCCTCCGAACAATGCGAGCCCTGGCTCGCCCATCCACCGCACCATCCGCCGCGCCTGCAGCGCGTAGATCAGGCCGCCTCCCGCAAACAGTGCGACCACCGCGGCGGCGCGGCTCAGCGGCAAGCCGAAGCTGCCGTGCAGGTAGGCCGGCACGAACGCCAGCGCGGAGAAGCCGAACGCCCCTTCAAACAGCGTCAATCCCAGGATCCAGCGCGCCCAGCGCATGCGCAATACCTGTCCCATCTTATGCAGGAATCCGGCGCTTGCATGCGCGGCCTCCGTGCCGATCGCCCTTGCCGCCGACATGCGCAGAAGTTGCAGGCCGGCCGCCAGAAACAGCACTGAGATCAGGCCGAACGCCCAGCGCCAGCCGAGACTGTCGGCGAGTACGCCGGACACCCACTGGCCAAACGCGGTGCCGAGCAGGGTCGCCACCATGAGCTGCCCGAGCACCTCCTGGCGGCGCTCGTAGGGAACCGAATCGCCCACCCAGGCGAGCGCGAGCGGAATGATGCCGCCCGCCGTCGCGCCGGAGAGCGCGCGCGCCAGGATCAGCATGCGCAGGTCGCCGGACAGCATCGCCATCACGTTGCCCACCGTGCAGATCAGTACGGCAAACGCGATCACCCGGAATTTTCCGTACCGATCCCCGAGCGGACCGAACACGAGCTGCAGAACGCCATAGGCGAGCGCGAACGACGAAATCGTGCGCGCCGCCTCGCCGGTGGTCACGTCGAAGGCCTCGACGAACGCCGGCAGCAGCGGGTCGCACAGGCGCATCGAGGCAATGCTGACGAACGCCGCCACGCAGAGCATCAGCAGGCCGGAGCGATCGAACGATGATGCGGCGCTGTTCATCCCTGGAGATCGCGCCGATGAAAAAGAGGCGTGCAATGGAGTTCCACGTCGTGCGTTACAGGCTCGCGGCGCGCCGCGGCGGCGCAGTATCGCGTAGCCCGTGGCGCTGCGTCGCCGGGGTGTTCGCGAATGCGGTCTTGCCGGTCCATTGCGCGCCCGCAGACTGATCCGGCACATCCCATGAGCAGGCCGCCGGATTGCCATGTTCCAGGTCAAGGTCCGTACCGCACGCGGCACACCGGTCTGCGACACCTACGTCACGGATTCCGACTGCCTGATCGGCAAGGCTGCGGACAGTACGGTCGTGCTCCAGGGATGGCGCGTCGAGCCCCGTCATGCACGGTTTACAGTCGAGGACCAGGGAATCTTCGTGGAGGATCTGGACAGCCGCAGCGGAACCCGCGTCAACGGCAAGGCCATCGGCCGCCATGGCCCCCTGGCGCCCGAGGACATCGTCCAGATCCACGGCTATCAGGTGCAGGTGCTGGTCCGTTCGACGAGACCCCCGAGCAGGGCCGGCGAGATTCCGTCGCAAGCACCCCGTGGAATCGCCAGCCCCGCCCGCGACCCGGAAGAATGTGGCCCATCCGGGGTGCTCGACCCGGACCGGCGCGCTGCGGTCACGGGCGACGACCAAACGGCGACGCCGTCGCCGACAGACCCGCATCGTTCACTCATGCACCGATGGCGCGTACGGCTGCGCCAGGCCCTGCACGAGCAGATCGATCTGCGTCGGGTGAACCTGAGCGCGATGAGCGATGCCGAGGTGCGCGAGCTGACCACGCGCCTGGTCGGCGAGATTCTCGATGCCAGCGCCGACCTGCCCTCGTCCATCGAGCGCACGACGCTGGTCGCGCAGGTGGTCGCCGAGGCGGTCGGGCTCGGACCGCTCGAACCCCTGCTGGCACGCGACGATGTGAGCGAGATCATGGTCAACAACGCGCGCGAGATCTTCTTCGAATGCCAGGGACGCATCGAGAAGTCCGACATCACCTACACCGATGACCGGGCGGTGCAGGCGACGATCGAGCGCATCGTCGCCCCTCTCGGACGTCGGATCGACGAGGGCTCGCCGATGGTGGATGCCCGCCTCAAGGACGGCTCCCGCGTCAACGCCATCATCCCACCGCTGGCGCTCAAGGGGCCCTGTCTGACGATCCGCAAGTTCAGCCGCGAGCGCCTGACCGCCGGACACCTCGTCTCCTTCGACTCGATGAGCCCGGCCATGGTCGCATTCCTCGAGATCGCGGTGCGCAACAAGCGAAACGTGCTGATCTCCGGAGGCACCGGCTCGGGCAAGACCACGCTGCTCAACGTCCTGTCCAATTTCATTCCTCCCCGCGAACGCATCGTGACCATCGAGGACGCGGCCGAACTGCGCCTGCATCAACCGAATCTGGTCTCGCTCGAAGCCCGCCCCGCCAACCAGGAGGGCCGTGGCGCGGTCACGATCCGCGACCTGGTGCGCAACGCGCTGCGCATGCGCCCGGACAGGATCGTGATCGGCGAGTGTCGCGGCGCAGAAGCACTGGACATGCTGCAGGCCATGAACACGGGCCACGACGGCTCCCTGACGACGGCCCATGCGAACAGTCCGCGCGATTGCATCTCGCGCCTCGAGGTCATGGTGATGATGTCCGGGATGGATCTGCCGATCATCGCGATCCGCGAGCAGATCGCATCGGCGATCAACCTGATCGTGCAACAGAGCCGCTTCCCCTGCGGTGCGCGCAAGGTGACGAGCATCTGCGAGATCACCGGCATGGAAAACGCGCGCATCCAGCTGGGAGAAGTCTTCCGCTTCGTGCAGACCGGCTACGACGCAGCCAACCGTGTGAGCGGCCGTTTCGCGGCCACCGGGCTGGTCCCGGAGTTCTACGAGGAGCTGGCACGCCGCGGCATCGGCCTTGACCTCGACATCTTCCGCCAGACGCGTATCAACGAGACGGTCCAGTAGAGGCATCCCCACCCGCATTCACGCACTTTCGGGCGGCACGGCCCCCATCCGAGACTGGCACTGCCGAAGGTCGGCGCTACGACCGAAGGCTTCGCCACCCGCATCGGAATCTCCAGACCCTCCCGTTCGCACACCGATGAATACCGCGCTCCCGCTCGCCTCACTGGTCGGCATTCTCGCGGCCGCCGGGATGTTCCATATCGCCAGGATTTCCGCGAGCGCCTGGCGCGCCTATCGCGCCGGCTTCCAGGTGGCCGCCTCTCGCAATCTTTCGCAGATGTTCCTGTTCGTCGATCCCCGGCCCTTGTTCACGGCCCACGTGGTGCTGCTGGCCCTCGCCTTCGGCCTGGCCCTGCTGCTCGGCGTCGGCCCGCTGCCTGCACTGGCGCTCGTATCCGCGTTGGGCGCATCCCCACCCATGATCTACACCGTCCTGCGCCGACGGCGTCTGCGCCTGGCGGTGTCGCAGCTTCCCGATGCCCTTCTGTCGATCGCGACGAGCCTGCGCGCGGGCATGAGCCTGCCCCTGTCCCTCGAGACGCTGGTGGCACATCAGCCGGCACAGCTCGTCCTGGAGTTGCAACTCCTTCTGCGAGAACTCCGCATGGGAATTGCCTACGACGAGACGCTCGACAACCTGCATCGCCGGTTGCCGGAAATCGAGGTCCAGCTCTTCACCGCCGCGATGAAGGTCTCGCGCGAGATCGGTGGAAATCTCGCCGAGGCACTGGATCGCATCGCGGAGACGCTGCGCAGGCGCCTGCAGATGGAAGGCAAGATCCACAGCCTGACTGCGCAAGGCCGGCTGCAAGGTCTGGTCATGACCGGTCTGCCGGTGTTCCTGGTGTTGGCACTGACGCAGATGGAACCGCGCGCGATGCGCTATCTGTTCGATACCTGGTACGGCTGGGCCACGCTGGGCACGATCGTGCTGCTCGAGATCGTCGGCTATCACTTCATCAGGCGGATCGTGGACATCGATGTCTGACCCGCGCCGCCATCGCTCCGGGAGCGGCGTCGAGTGATGACGCCCACCCTGATCGCCGCGATGGGAGCAGCGCTGGTCGTCTGCGGGCTGGCCGCGATCATCGCGTTCCGCCGCGCGGTGCCGGCGTCCGACCGCAGTTACATGGATCCCTTGCCTCGCGCCCTGCGTCCCCTGTGGCCGCTGGTGTTGTTCGTCTCCCACTACTTCAACCGCCTTTTCACGGTGGAGTACCTCGAGCGGGTCCAGCTTCAACTGGTCCGCGCCGGCATGAGCTACCGGATGCGCGCCGAGCATTTCGTGGCGCTGCGCGTGGTCAGCGCCTTGCTGCTGGGCATCCTGACCTGCGGCGCGCTCGCCCTGGTCGGCCACGTGGGTGTCGCCGCTCCCCTGCTCGGCGCGGGCTTTGGCGCCGCGATCCCGCAGCTCAAACTGCGCGAACGACGCCGCATCCGCGAACGGCATATCGCCCGGATGCTCCCAACCTACCTGGACTTCATCACGATGGCGGTCGAAGCCGGCCTGAGCCTGCCTGCCGCACTGCTGCAAGCCACCGCGAACGGGCCGCCCGGACTGATCAAGGATGAGCTCGACAAGGTGACCCGCGACATCACGGCCGGCGCTGGCCGCATCGAAGCGCTGGAAGCGATGGCGGATCGCCTCGACATGCGCCAGGTCACCGGCCTGCTGTGCGCGATCGCACAGGCCGAGCGCAGCGGCGGCAGCATCGGGGGCGCATTGCGCGCGCAGGCCGAGCAGCAACGCATCGAGCGCTTCCAGCGGGCGGAGAAACTCGCGATGGAAGCACCCGTGAAGCTGATCTTTCCCCTGGTGGTCTTCATCTTTCCCACCACCTTCATCGTGCTCGGCTTCCCGATCGTGATGAAGATGCTTCACCAGGTCTGAGACCGTGGCGCACCCCGGCCCGATTCCGGCGCAGGTCTTCGACGATCTCGGTCGGCGCATCGTTATTCGCCTGTTCCGACCCCATACGTTCTTCCAGCGCCTGCGCGGCCTGATTGGACGCGAGCCGCCCAGACACGGCGAGGGCTGGTGGTTCGTACGCTGCGGGGCCATCCACACGTTCGGCATGCGATATCCGATCGACGTCCTGCACCTGTCGGCCTCCGGCACCATCCTGGCGATCCGTCATCGCCTCGCACCGGGCCGGATCTCATGCTTTCAAGGGACATTCCAGATCCTCGAACTGGGGACCGGCCGTGCGCAGGCGTTGTCGCTGTCGGTCGGCGGCCGCTTGGAGATTCGACCATGAGGCGCCCAGCAGTGATGTTCGCGGTGGTGATGGCGGTGGCGTGCGTGTTGACCTCCGGATGCGCCACCACATCAGCAGACGATGAGCTCGGCGGCCACTCGCCGTCGCTTCGAGCCGACCTGGAGCGTGCTGACCTGGCCCTGCGCGAGGCGCGCCTTGCCGACGCGGAGATCCTTTTCCGCAAGCTGTCCGTCGCCCATCCACGCCTGCCCGATGTGTGGCTGCACCTGGGGAATATCTACGCACGCCAGGCCCAGCTCGAAGCCGCTTCGCGCGCCTACCGGGACGGGCTGCGTCACCGCCCCGACGATGGCCGGCTATGGCACAACCTTGCCCTGATCGAATTGCGGCAATCGATCCGGACCCTCGAAACGGCCAGCGAATTGCTCCCGGCCCAAAGCGAGCATCGCGCACGCATCCAGGTGCTGCACCGTGCCTTGCTGCTTGCAGGCCAGGTACCGACCGAAACGGCGCCATGAGCCGGCGAGGCGCCCAGCAGGGGCAGAGCGCCGTCGAGTTTCTGGTCGTGTTTCTCGGCTTCGCCGGCCTGCTGCTGGGGCTCTTCGAGATGACGCGCGTGTACCGTGCGAAGCACGTCCTGAAGACGGCAACATTCGCTGCGGCTCGCGCCGGCTCGCTGCATAACGCGAATCTGGCGCGAATGAACGCGGAACTCGCCAACGGAATGGCGCCGCTGCTGATGTCGGGCACACGTTCCGTGGAGGGCCTGGCCAATGCCCGTCGCCTCGCCCAGCGAAGGATCGGCATGCCGGGATCCGGCGTTCAGATCATCAGTCCCGGCCCCGACACCATCACCCGGTTGCAGCAATATCAATGGATCCGCATCAGCGGGGATACGCAGCACCGTTGGCGCCCCGCCCTTCCAAACGACAACCTCGCGCTTCGCCCGCGGAGCAAGGCGATGGTCCGCACACCCTCCGCAGATCGCCACCTGACGATCCAGGATGCGAATCTATTGAAGGTCAGGAGCCTGTGGTGCCACCGGCTGGTCGTGCCGGGCCTTGATCGCGTGATCCACGGGATTGCCGTCTCGTTGGCACCTCCATCCTCTGGCCAGGCCGCGTGTGATGCTGCCGCGAGTCCGGCCGGATCCGGCTCTGCGGACGGCTACTTCCTCCCGCTTTCGGCGCAGGCCATCGTCCGCCTCCAGAGCGCGTTTCACCTGCAAACGGTGCGCGATGGCGGCTCAGGTCAAAGCGTTCGTCCTGCAGGCGGGCAGGGCGCCCGGTGAGCATGCCGTTGCGGCCCTCATTGATCACCGCCCTCTTTCCCCGGCTGATTCCGCGGTTACACTTCCGGCGCGTTGACGACGAATGCAGTAGGTAACGGGGTGGCTGCACTTTGGGCTTCCGTGTCAGCCGCGACGTCTTCGCGCGAGTTCCGATAACGGCTCGGGGGGGACACACTGTGAACGCATCCAAGACTTCATCCCACGCGCGTCGTCCGGGAGGCGCCCGGAACGCGCTGAAGGACGGCTCACCCGAGCATCAATCCGGTTTCGTGGAACCGTGGGTTGCCCGATGCGAAGCATTCGCCAAGGCCGAGGGCTTTCTCCACTTTGTCTTCGGACTGATTGTGCCGAGGGTCGGCGGCCATGCCTCGCAGTTCGTCCTGACGAACTACCCGCGAGAATGGATCAAGGTCTACGACTACAACGGATACATTCGCGTGGATCCCGTCGCCGCGCGACTGCTGACCGGGATCACGCCGTTCGCATGGGACGAGCTCGAATCCAACACGCCGAAGCTGCGATCTTTCTGGCATCGCGCCGGCAGTTTCGGCCTGCGACACGGCTATACCGTTCCGGTCCACGGACCTCGAGGTCAGCACGCAACGCTCTGCCTGACCGGCATCGACCATCCCCTGCCGCTGGAAGGCCGCAAGGAATTGTTTGAAAGGACGTGGTCGTTCACCGTCCGGCTGGTCGAGGAGATATTCGGCACCTACATGCAGCACGATGGCGCCACGAGCTCGGTTCCGCTCACTCGAAAGCAGCGGGAGGCCTTGACGATGATTGCCCACGGGCGATCCATCCGTGAAATAGGCGAGATGCTCGGCCTCCATGCACGAACGGTCGAATACCATCTGAGCAGCGCGATATCGAGGCTCGGTGCATCGAGTCGCGAGCAGGCAATCGTTCGTGCCCTGCTGAGCGGCGACATCGAGGAGCTCAGCTATCCCGGCAACCTGAGGGACTGGTGCCTGCGGGTCGGATCAGATCTCGAGTAGATCACGCCGTCGTGGCGTCGATTGATGCAAATCCTGTGGATTTACACAATTGGCAGCTGCCCTGAAGCTTCCCATACTCCGATCAGAAAGCGCGTCGCAGCGCTGCCTCCAGCAACACCGCCGATTTTTCGGGGAGATCGCCATGGGAAAGAAGTACAGGAAGCAGAAGCGCTCCAGGGTCACGCCGATGGATTCCGGACATGACCGTGCTCCCGGTGTATTGGCCAGCCTTCCGATACCCGAGGATCCTGCCGCTGCCGCCAACCAGGCGGATCGGGATACCACCGCTGCGGACGGCTCGCGACGGCCCGACGCGCGCTGGGAATCCATGGCCGTGGCCCAAAAGCGATGCCAGGCTTTTTCGGAGTCCCTGGGTTTTCCGTATTACCGGTTTTCGCTGAATCTGCGCAGATCTCCCTTTGCGCTCGAGCGTGCCGAACTCTGCAATTTCCCGCGCGTTTGGGTGGATCGCTATCGGCGTTACCGATACGCAAACATTGATCCATCGGTGGCCCTGCTCCAGCACGCGCTCGCGCCCTTTGCGTGGGATGAAACCGATCGACGCGACATCGAGGTCTCGCGCTACTACGAGGACGCAGCTTTCCATGGTCTCGTCGACGGCTTCACCGTTCCACTTCATTTCTCGACGGGCGAATCCGCCAGCCTGACCCTGGCCGGCGCACATCTGCCGGCCGAGCCCGAGGCGCGCTGGTCGCTGTATTTCGCAACCTATCGCTTCCAGTGCGCCGCTTTCATCAGCCTGCGCGCGCTGGTCCTGCAGCAGGCCGCGCCATCGGGCTCGAACACCCTGACGGAAAAGCAACGTCGGATCCTGCACCTGCTCATGCAGGGCATGGG
The DNA here is from genome assembly GCA_946481265.1 of uncultured Panacagrimonas sp. The sequence continues at coordinate 16,364 of CAMLNE010000012.1, forward strand.
GGTCAAATCCATCGCCCGGGTCCTCAAGCTGCATTCCCGGACCATTGACGATGGCCTGCGGCGCGCCTGCTTGCGCCTGGGTGTGAGCTGCCGCGAACAGGCCATCGTCCGTGCGCTGGCCACCGGCCAGATCGATGCCTCGACGGTGGCCTCGCAGGCGACGGATGGCGCGGATATCCCGTTCGCCCAACTTGCGTCCAAGCCGGTGGCTTCCCGGTAGTCAGCTCGCGCCAGCCCGGTCGCCCACGGCGCTGGTGCCGTGGAGGCCGCATTCATCGATCGACCGTTCTGGCGCGATGGCGCGAGCCATCAGCGCCAGGGCCTGCCGGGACGCGCCGAACGGCATGCAGGAGACGCCGCGAGAGATCCGCCGGATTCCTGCCCCGCCGTTCGCCGCGGACCGGCGGCTGTCGCGGTTCAGGCCCCAGGCAGCTGGTAATCCTGGAACTGCTCGCGCAGCTTGTTCTTCTGCACCTTGCCGGTGGCGCCCAGCGGCAGCGCGTCGATGAACTGCACGTCGTCCGGCGTCCACCACTTCGCGATCTTGCCGTCGTAGAACTTGATCAGTTCGGCCGCCGTGACTTCGGCTCCCGGCTTCCTGACCACCACGAGCAGCGGACGCTCGTCCCACTTGGGATGCGCCACGCCGATGACGGCGGCCATGGCGACCGCGGGGTGAGCCATCGCCAGGTTCTCCAGGTCGATCGAGCTGATCCACTCGCCGCCGGACTTGATCACGTCCTTGCTGCGATCCGTGATCTGAAGATAGCCGTCCGGGTCGAGCGTGCCGACGTCGCCGGTCGGGAACCAGCCGTCGACCAGGGGGCTCTCGTCCAGCCGGTAGTAGCGATCGATAACCCAGGGGCCGCGTACCAGCAGGTCACCCGAGGTCTTGCCGTCACGGGGAAGTTCCTTGCCCTCGCCGTCGACGATCTTCAGATCCACTCCGAAGATCGCCCTGCCCTGCTTGACCTCGATGGCGAACTGCTCTTCCTTGCTCAGCGCGTCGTGCTTCTTCTTGAGCGACGCGTAGACACCCAGCGGCGACATCTCGGTCATGCCCCAGGCCTGGTGGATCTTGATGCCGTAATCCTGCTCGAAGGTCTTGATCAATGCGGGCGGCACGGCGGATCCACCGCAGACCATCTTCGTGACGCTCGACAGCTTCTTGCCGGTCTGCTGCAGATACTGCAGCACGCCGAGCCAGACGGTGGGCACACCGGCGGAGAGGGTCACCTGTTCCTGCTCGAACAGCTCGCACACGCTCGGACCGTCCAGCCCAGGGCCGGGCATCACGAGCTTGGCACCCACCATGGGCGCCGAATATGCGATACCCCAGGCATTGACATGGAACATCGGCACGATGGGCAGCACGGTCTCGCGGCCGGACAAGCCGAAGACGTCGGGCTGCAAGCTCGCCATCGCATGCAGCAGCGTGGAGCGGTGCGAATACAGCACGCCCTTGGGATTGCCGGTGGTCCCCGAGGTGTAGCAGAGGCAGGCCGCCTCGCGCTCGTCGAACACAGGCCATTCGAACGCGTCCGAAGCCTGTTCGATCAGCTCCTCGTAGCACAGCAGGTTGTCGATCTTCAGCGCCGGCATGTGCTTGCGATCGGTCATCGCAACCCAGCCTTTCACCTTGGGACACAATGCGGCGATCTTCTCCACCACCGGGGCAAAGGTCAGATCGAAGAACAGCAGCTTGTCCTCGGCGTGATTGGCGATCCACGCCACCTGCTCGGGGTGCAGGCGCGGGTTGATGGTGTGCATCACCGCGCCGATGCCGGATATGCCGTAGTAGAGTTCGAAGTGGCGATACCCGTTCCACGCCAGCGTCGCCACGCGATCACCGTGTTCGATGCCCTGCTTGCGCAGCGCATTGGCGAGCTGCCGCGAGCGGCGGTGAGCATCGCGGTACGTGTAGCGATGGATGCCACCGACGATGCTGGATCCGTTGTCGGCACTCGCACCTTCGACGGTACGGGACACGATCTCGGTATCCCCGTGATACCGATCCGCGTGGACGATCAGCGATGAGATCGACAGCGGGATGTCCATCATTCGGCCAAGCATGATGCGGTCTCCTCAGGATTTGTTGAATTCATCAAGACCGCGAAGATAGCCGACGAGGGAGCGCGCACCAAGCGCCGATCACCGGCGATGCGCTTCTCGGGCAGGCCGCGCGCTGCCGAACAGGCCGCTGCGGCCCGGCCTGATCGGCCGGCAATACGCGCGCGAAGTGACCGAGCCAAGGCGTCCGCCGCTTGCGCAGAAACCGGCGCGCGTGCATCCGACTGCGGGAACGAGCAGGGCCGCGATTGGTGTCGACGCACGGAAAAGGCCGGATCGCATTTCGCTCCTTTCGCTCCTTCCGCTCCTTCCGCTCCTTCCGCTCCTGTGTCCAGCATCAGACCGGCAATGCGCCGGGCGGGCGTTCCAGCCATTCGATCTCGCTGCGCAGCGCCACCCAGTCGCGATCCGCCGCCCAACCGATGCCGCCGATCCAGACGGTCTGGTTGTCGCGGATCACCAGCGGCGTGCGTTCGCGCACCCATGTCGGAACGCCGCGCTCCTGGAACAGGTTCTTCAGGGTGCGCGTGCCGGCCGAACCGAATGGTCTGAAGCGGTCTCCTGGCCGTGCCAGGCGCACGCTGCAGGGTGAAGATCGCCGCTGCCCCGTCGGCGTGCGCAGCCTGCCGCAGCCCGCCGGCAGCGCCAGGTCGCTGTGGCCATCCCACTCGACCTGGAATTTCGGCGGCACCGGCGGCAGCACCGGCAGGGCAAACAGGCGGCCCCGGTAGCGCCTGAAGTGCCCGCCGGGCCAGGCCAGCACCGGGTCGGCGTCCGCCGCTGCCTCGAGCACGTCGTGGTCCAGGTGCAGCAAGGTGTCGTGAAAGGGCAGAGGCAGGCCCAGACCCTCGATCCAGGCGCGGACGAGATTGCGTCGACGCGCCGGCGACAGCTCCAGGAGGCCGGCGACCGGCAGGGGCCCGGAGGGCTCCGCCATCTCGGCCAGGTCGGATACGGCGAGTTCGCGCAGCAGGTCTCCCGCCTCGGCCGCCAGGTCCGCTGCCCGCGCGAGATTGCGCGAAGCCGCGGGCCACCGTTCGTGCAGCCGCGGCAGGACCTGGTTGCGCAGGAAACTGCGCGAGAAATGCGTGCCCTGGTTGTGCGGATCCTCGATCCAGTGCAGGCAGTGGCGTTCCGCATATGCCTGCAGCTCCCCACGCGAAACGCCGAGCAGTGGCCGCCACAGCCAGCCGCAGCCGAACTCCGTCAGCGGGCGGATCGCGGCCAGGCCCACCGGCCCGGTCCCCCGCAGCAACCGCAGCAACACGGTCTCCGCCTGGTCGTCACGGTGATGGGCGGTCGCCAGCACATCGCCGTCCTGCATCTGGCTGCGAAACACGCCGTAGCGCGCTTCGCGGGCGGCAGCCTCGATCCCCTGCCCGCGATCCTTCACCTCGACCCGGCAGACGCTCAGTTCCACGCCGAGCGCCTCGCAGGTTCCACGACAATGCAGGATCCAGTCGTCGGCCACCGACTGCAGGCCGTGGTGCACGTGCACCGCGACGAGGTTCTTCAGACCGGCGCGTACCGCCGCGTGCAGCAGCACGGTCGAATCCAGCCCGCCGCTGAACGCGATGAACAGGCGCGCATCGGTGGCGCGTGTCGGCTGCGACTGGACAAGGACGCGACTCAGACCGGTGGTGGGCATGACTTCACCGGTGCGTCGGCTCGATCTCAGTGCTTGGTCTCGTAGGCGCCGATGCTCATGAGCCGCTCGTAGCGCGTGGACAGCAACTGCGCTACCGGCGTGCGCCGCAGGCGCTCGAGGTTGGCGATCAGCCGGCCCTTCACCGCGGTCATCATTCCCGGCACATCGCGATGCGCCCCACCGAGCGGCTCGGGGATGATCTCGTCCACCAGCTTGTGCTCGTACAGGTCCTTCGAGGTGACCTTCATCGCCTCGGCCGCCTCCTGCGCGCGCGCCGCGGACTTGAAGAGAATCGAGGCGCAGCCCTCGGGCGAGATCACCGAGTAGATGCCGTACTGCGCGATCATCAGGTGGTCCGCCACGCCGATGGCCAGGGCACCGCCCGAACCACCCTCGCCGATCACCGTGGCGATCACCGGCGTGCGCAGGCGCGCCAGCTCGAACAGGTTGCGCGCGATGGCCTCCGACTGGTTGCGCTCCTCGGCACCGATTCCGGGATAGGCGCCCGGCGTGTCGATGAAGGTGACCACCGGGATGTTGAAGCGCTCGGCCATCTTCATCAGGCGCAGGGCCTTGCGGTAGCCCTCCGGCATCGGCATGCCGAAGTTGCGGTACACGCGCTCCTTGGCGTCCCGCCCCTTCTGCTGGCCGATGATCATCACCGCCCGACCGTCCAGACGTGCCATGCCGCCGATGATCGACGGGTCATCCTTGAAATGGCGGTCGCCGTGCAGCTCGTCGAACTCGGTGAACAGCGCCTTGATGTAGTCCATCGCGTACGGCCGCTGCGGATGCCGGGCGAGCTGCGCGATCTGCCAGGCGGACAGGTTGCTGAAGATCTGCCGCGTCAGCTCCTGGCTCTTACCCTCCAGGCGGGTGATCTCCTCGGTCAGGTTCACCCCGCTGCCAGCCGTGGCGTAGCGCAGTTCCTCGATCTTCTGCTGGAGATCGGCGATGGGTTGTTCGAAGTCGAGGTAATTGAGATTCATGGCGCGGCGTTCGGAACTCGGGATATCGGAAGCATCGATAGTCGAACAGGTTAACGCAGCCAGGGCGTGACCTCACGGCCGCCGGCCTGGTCATTCATCGTCGTACTGGACCGCAAAGGCGCGCGATCCGCGCCTTTCGCTGACCGGTGGCACATAACGTCGAAAGTCGAATCTTATCGCCTCGGCACCGAGCATTTGCCGGAGCTGCTGCAGCACGGGCTCGGTCAGACGCAGGCGCCAGTCGGGGCCGAAGTCCAGGGTCGCCCGCCCGGCGGGCACATCGACGGCAACCGCAACCGTGGTCGTGGCCGCGGAGTGGCGTAGTGGCTCGAGCAGCTTGCGCAGGCGCAGGACCCCGGCCGGCCCGCCCGTCCAGGCCAGGTCCAGGCGCACCAGGTACTGCGCGTAGATCGTGTCCAGGCCCATGAACTCGGGCACGTAGAGCCGCGGCTCGGATTCGCGTCCGTCGCGGCCGGGCGACAGGCCGACCTCGGCCATCACGAAGACCAGCCGGTCCGGCTTGAGCAGATCCTGCACGCGCTGGAACACGTCGACGTCGACCCAGCTCGAGATCTGCGCGCCCTGGTCGTCGAGGGTGACCTTGTAGCTGGCCCGCGCCGAGCGGCCCTCGCCGTCAGCCTTGCCCCTGAAGAAGCGCACGTCCGTGACCCAGGCCGCGAACAAGGCCTTGGCGCGTGGCTGCCAGGCCGGCTTGCCGTCGGCAGCCACCGCCGGCGCCGCCTGCAGCTGCGCGGCCAGCAGGTCGCGCAGGCGCCCGGAACACACCGCGTCGATGACCGGGGCATAGGCCTCTATCGGGTGCCCCGACAGGTAGAAGCCGAGCGTCTGGCGTTCGAATTCCAGGCGTTCGCGCTGCGGCAGTTCAGGGATGACTTCCGGATCGATGCGCGTGCCCGTGGCGGGTCCCGCATCGCTGCCGCCCAGGCCGAACAGGTCTTCCTGGCCGGTATCCGCACTGCGCGAGGCTGCCTCCGCCATCGCCAGGGCCGTGGGCAGGTTGCGCAGCAGCGAGGCGCGATTGAGCCCGAAGCCATCCATCGCACCGGAGTGGATCAGCGCCTCGAGCACGCGCTTGTTGACCTTCTTCAGATCGATGCGCATGCAGAAATCGAACAGGTCGCGGAACGGCCCGTTCTGGTCTCGCTCCAATACCACGCCGGCCAGCGCCGCCTCGCCCACGCCCTTGATCGCACCCAGGCCATAGGCGATCTCGCCGCCACGCGGGACTGTGAAGCGGAAGTGGCTGCGATTGATGTCCGGCGGGTGCACCACCAGCTTCATGCGGCGGCACTCGGCCAGCATGGTCACGACCACCTCGGTGTGGTCCATGTCGCAGCTCATCACCGCGGCCATGAACTCGGCCGGGTAATGCGTCTTGAGCCAGGCTGTCTGGTAACTCACCAGCGCGTAGGCGGCCGCGTGCGACTTGTTGAAGCCGTAGTTGGCGAACTTCTCCATCAGGTCGAACACGGCGGCGGCGGTGTCCTCGGCGATCCCCTTGCCGCCGGCGCCCTGCGTGAAGACCTGGCGCTGCTGCGCCATCTCCCTGGCGTTCTTCTTGCCCATCGCCCGGCGCAGCAGGTCGGCGCCGCCCAGCGTGTAGCCGGCCAGGCGCTGCGACATCTGCATGACCTGCTCCTGGTACACGAAGATGCCGTAGGTCGGCGACAGCACCTGCTCCATGTCGGGGTGCAGGTAGACCACTTCCGAATCGCCACGCTTGCGCGCGCAGTACTCGGGAATCAGCTCCATCGGCCCCGGGCGATAGAGCGACACCAGCGCGATGATGTCCTCGAACGTATCAGGCCTGAGGTCACGCGCCGCGCGCTGCATGCCCGGTGATTCCATCTGGAACACCGCGCCGGTCTCGCCACTGGCGTACAGCGCATAGGTGCGCTCATCGGTGAGCGGCAGCGCGAGCATGTCCACATGTTCGCCGCGCGAACGCGCGATGGTCTCCACCGCGGTCTGGATGATGGTGAGGGTCTTGAGACCGAGGAAGTCGAACTTGACCAGTCCGATGCTCTCGATGTCCTTCATGTCGAACTGGCTGCGCAGGCCCGCACCGCCGGGTTCGCACAGCAGCGGCGCGTACTCGGTCAGCGGCTCGGGCGCGATCACCACACCGCCGGCGTGCACGCCGACGCCGCGGGTCAGGCCCTCGAGTTCGAGCGCCAGGTCCAGCACCGCACGCGTGTCCTCTTCCTCCGCGTAGGCGGTCTTCAGTTCCGGCACCTCGTCCACCGCGTCGGCCAGGGTGGCGCCCGGCGTACCCGGAATGAGCTTGGCGATCCGGTCGCCGAAGCCGTAGCCGTGGCCCATGATCCGGCAGACGTCACGCACCACGCCGCGGGCGGCCATGGTCGAGTAGGTGATGATCTGGCCGACGCGCTCTCGTCCGTACTTCTGCGACACGTAATCGATGACGCGGTCACGGTTGTCCATGCAGAAATCGACGTCGAAGTCGGGCATGGACACGCGTTCCGGGTTCAGGAACCGCTCGAACAGCAGGTTGTACGGCAGCGGGTCGAGATCGGTGATGCCGATCGAATAGGCCACCAGCGAGCCGGCACCTGATCCGCGACCCGGCCCCACCGGGCAGCCGTTCGACTTGGCCCAGCGGATGAAGTCCGCGACCACCAGGAAGTAACCCGGAAATCGCATCTTCTCGATGATCGCGAGCTCGTAGTCGAGCCGTTCGCGGTATGCTGCCTCGGTCTGCGCCGGCTGGATCTGCGCCAGGCGCAGGGTCAGACCCCGCGAGGCCTCCTCGCGCAGCCAGCTGTCCGCGGTGTGGCCCTCGGGAACCGGGTAGTTCGGCAGGTGGTAGGTGCCGAAGCTGAGCGACAGCGTGCAGCGACGCGCGACCTCCAGCGTGTTCTCGATGGCCTGCGGCAGGTCCGCGAACAGCGCGCGCATTTCCTCGGCCGACTTCAGGTACTGCTCGTCGGTGTAGTCGCGCGGGCGCTTGTCGTCGGCCAGCGTGCGTCCCTGGGCGATGCAGACCCGCGCCTCGTGCGCGTCGAAATCCTTGCGCTCGAGGAAGCGCACGTCGTTGCTCGCCAGCAGCGGCAGGCCGCGGTGACGTGCCAGCGCGGCGGCGGCCTCCACCCAGTCCTCGTCGCCTGGCCGCCCGCAGCGTGCGACCTCCAGGTAGAGCCGCCCGGGAAACAGGGCCGCCAGTTCGTCCAGGGCCGCCAGCGCATCCGCCACGTTGTGCTGGGCGGCGGCACGGAAGGCAGCGCCATCGCGGCCGCTCAGCGCGATCAATCCCTCGGCGGACTCGGCCAGCCACTCGCGTTCGATGAGCGGCGTGCCCTTCGTCTGTCCGTCGGTATAGCCACGCGAGATCAGGCGGGTGAGGTTGCGATAGCCGACCTGGTCCTTCACCAGCAGGGTCAGGCGCTCCGGAGCCTCGCCTTTGTCGCGTTCGGCCAGCCACAGGTCGCAGCCGACGATGGGCTTGAGCCCCGCCGACTCGCAGGACTTGTAGAACTTGACCATCGCGAAGACGTTCATGCGATCGGTCAGCGCCACGGCCGGCATGCCGAGCCGGGCGACGTGCGAGGCGAGCGTGGCACCCTCCACCCCCTTGCGCTTGGGGGGCTCGACGCGGATCAGTCCGTCGGTGAGCGAAAACTCCGTGTGCAGACGCAGGTGGACGAACATCAGGCGCCGGTTCCCGCTTGCGGGTCTGCAGCCGACAGCGTCGCCTCCGCCGCCAGCCCGGGCACCGGTACCGTTACCCGGAACCGATCCGGCGCGCAGGGCGCGAAGCTGCGTCGATGGATCGGGCTGGGTCCCAGCCGGCGCAGCGCGGCCAGGTGCAGCGGCGTGCCGTAGCCCTTGTGCTGCGCGAACCCGTAGCCCGGGTGCCGCTCGCACAGGCTCACCATTTCCTCGTCGCGCGCGACCTTGGCGATCACCGAGGCCGCCATGATGCAGGCCTCGAGGCCGTCGCCTCCCACGATCAGCCGTACCGGGAGATCGAGCCGGGGATCCTGGTTGCCGTCGACCCAGCATTCATGGGGTGCAGGGCTCAGCTGCTCGAGCGCCCTGCGCATGGCCAGGAACGAGGCGCGCAGGATGTTGATGCGGTCGATCTCCTCCACCTCGGCGCGACCGATCGCCCAGGCCACGGCGCGCTCGCGCACGCGCTGCGCGACCGTCCGGCGCCGCTCGGGCGAGAGTCGCTTCGAATCGTCCAGATCGCGGATCCGGCAGCGCGGCGGCAGGACCACGGCCGCCGCGAAGACGGGGCCGGCCAGGCAGCCGCGGCCGACCTCGTCCACGCCGGCAACGCGGCGCAGGACGGGCGCAGTGAGAGGGTCGATCAGGGGAGC
>CAMLNE010000013.1 GCA_946481265.1 uncultured Panacagrimonas sp.
GCGGACGGCGATTTCGCCAGGCACTTCGCGCAGGTGGAGGACAATTTCCTGCGCATCGCGGCCGCCATCAGCCGCCATCAGCCGGTGCACATCAACTACGGACGACAGGCCGCTTCCCTGCTCACCCGGCTCGAGGCGGCCGGTGCGCGCCGCGACCGCGTGCGCATCTGGAACGTGGAATCCGATGACGTCTGGGCGCGCGATCACGGGCCGATCACGGTGCGTCGCGGCGACGGACTGGTGCACCTGGACTTCGGCTTCAACGGCTGGGGCGGCAAGTTCGAATCCGCACGTGACGATGCGCTGACCCGCCGGCTCGCCGAGCTGGGCGCCTGGACGGCACCGGTGGAGACCCAGGACTTCATCCTCGAAGGCGGCGCCATCGAGGTGGACGGCCAGGGCAGCCTGCTGACCACCGAGCGCTGCCTGCTCGCGCCGACGCGCAATCCGCAGCTGGACAAGCCTGGCATCGAGGCCTTCCTGAAGCCGCGGCTGGGCGTGGCCCGGGTGCTGTGGCTGCGCCACGGCGACCTGATCGGCGACGACACCGACGGCCACATCGACACCATCGCGCGCTTCTGCGGTGCGCACACGATCGCCTACCAGGCCTGCGCCGACCGTGCGGATCCGCACTACGAGGACCTCGCGGCGATGCAGGAGGAGCTGCGTGCACTGCGCACGCGCGAAGGCAGGCCGTACCGCCTGGTGCCCCTGCCCCTGCCCTCGGCCATGCACGACGAGCATGGCCAGCGCCTGCCGGCGGGCTACGCCAATTTCCTGATCGTCAACGGCGCGGTGCTCGTGCCGGTGTACGGCGCGCCGCAGGACGAGGCCGCGCTCGCCGCGCTGCGCCCCTGCTTCCCGGATCGCGAGGTCATCGGCATCGACTGCCGCTGGCTGATCCGGCAGTACGGCAGCCTGCACTGCGTGACGATGCAGATTCCCGCCTAGGAAACGCCGTACGCGCCGATGCGCCTGGCGTCCCGCGCGATCGCCGGGTGATCGGCCCGACCTAGGTCGCGATATCCAGCGCCTGCTCGAGGCGGCTGACCGCGGTCACCTCGATGTCGAGCTTCACGCTCTTGCGCGGCTTGTTCGCCTCCGGCACCAGCGCGCGCTTGAAGCCCTGCTTGGCCGCCTCGACCAGGCGTTCCTCGCCGGACTGCACCGGCCGGATCTCGCCGGCCAGGCCCACTTCCCCGAACACGACCAGGTCGGTCGGCACGGGCCGGCCGCGGAAGCTCGACAGCGCCGCCAGCAGCAGCGGCAGGTCGGCGGCCGGTTCGCTGATGCGCATGCCGCCAACCACGTTGACGAACACGTCCTGGTCGCCGAGCGCGATGCCGCCGTGTCGGTGCAGCACGGCGAGCAGCATGTTCAGGCGGTTGCCTTCCAGGCCCAGCGCCACGCGCCGCGGATTGCCGATCATGGAGCGGTCGACCAGGGCCTGGACCTCGACCAGCATCGGCCGCGAGCCCTGACGCGTCACGGTGATCACGCTGCCCGGCACCGGGTCGGCATGGCGCGACAGGAACAGCGCGGAGGGATTGCTCACCTCCTTGAGACCGGCGTCGGTCATGGCGAACACGCCGAGCTCGTTGACCGCGCCGAAGCGGTTCTTCACCGCGCGGATCAGCCGGAAGCGTGAACCGGGATCGTGCTCGAAGTAGAGCACCGTGTCGACCATGTGCTCGAGCACGCGCGGGCCGGCGATGGCGCCCTCCTTGGTCACGTGGCCGACCAGGATCACGGTCGTCCCCGAGTGCTTGGCCTGCCGCACCAGTTGCGCGGCGCATTCACGCAGCTGCGACACCGAGCCCGGCGCCGAATCGAGCGCCTCGGTGTACAGCGTCTGGATCGAGTCGATCACGACCAGCCCGGGCCGGGTGGCCGCGATCGTGGCCAGGATCGACTCGATGGAGGTCTCGGCCAGCGCCGGCAGATCCACCCGCGGCAGGCCCAGCCGCTGCGCGCGCATCGCGACCTGGGACAGCGATTCCTCGCCGGTGACGTAGAGCGTGTCGACGCGTCCTTCGACCGCGGCCAGCAGTTGCAGCAGCAGGGTGGACTTGCCGATGCCGGGATCGCCGCCGATCAGGATCACCGCGCCGCGGACCAGGCCGCCGCCGAGCACGCGGTCCATCTCCGGCATGCCCGATGCCACCCGCGGCGCCGACTCCGCGTCGACCTCGTGCAGGCGTCGCACCGTCCCGGCACTGACCGCCGCCGGACGGCCGCCGCCGCGCGCCGGCGCCAGCGTGGACTCCACCAGCGTGTTCCAGGCGCCGCAGTCGGCGCACTGGCCGGCCCACTTGGAGGCCGTGGAGCCGCAGTTCTGGCACACGTAGGCGGTCTTCGGCTTGGCCATGCAGCTCCTGGACTCTGTTTCGTAAGGGCCTGAAAACCACGCTAGTATCGCTGCATAACGAGAGTGGGGGTCGCGTCGGGGGAGGCGGACAGGTGGAGCAGGGATTCTGGTCGAAGGACTGGTTCGCGGCGCTCGCTTTCTCCGCAGCCTTCGTGCTGCTGGCCTACGCGGTGCTGCCGGACCGCTTCCAGGCCCTCGAGCGCCATGCCTACGACCTGGGCCTTCGCGCGAATACGCGCGTGCCTTCGGACCGTATCGCGGTGATCGCAATCGACGACGACAGCATCGGCCGGATCGGCGGCCCTCCCTGGCCGCAGCGGGTGCATGCCCAGATGCTGGATCGCCTGCGCGAGGCGGGCGCCAGCGCGGTCGCCAGCCTGACCCCCCTTCCCGGATCGCAGGATGCACCGGCCCTGGACGCGCTCGACGAGCTGTCGGCCTTCCTGCAGCAGTCGCCGCTGACGCGGACGGTGCCCGGCGAGATCGAGGCCCTGGGCCGCAGCATCGCCGAGGTCGAGGCCTTGCGTGCACGCCTGGACCAGGCCTTCGCGGCGATGAAGCCGGCCGACCCCGCACTGCCGGCGCCGCCCGACCTGGCGGCGCTGCATGACCTGGAGAGGACCTGGGCCGGCGCCACGCTGTCGACGCAGTACGTCGACGATCTGGCCGCGCTGCGCGGCAGGCTCGACACGGTGCGCGGCCGCCTGTCCGCCGACGACGTGCTGGGCGCGGCGATGCGCCGCCAGGGCGCCACCCTGCTGCCGATCACGTTCACCTCGGGGCGGCCGCCGGGAACTCCGAATGCGCCGCTGCCGGACTACGTCAGCCGCTTCGCGCTGGAAAACCTGCAGGGCCGCCTGCGCACCGGCGCGCAGCCGACGCCGATGACCTCGGTCGACCTGATGCCGCTTCCCGAGCACGGCGAGGCAGGCGCGGGCATCGGCCACCTGCTGTACCTGCCCGATTCCGATGGCGTGCTGCGCGTGGAGCCGCTCGCCGTGCTGTACGACCAGCGGATCTATCCCTCGCTGAGCCTGCTGGTGGCGGCCGCGGCGCTCGGCCTCGAGCCGCAGGAGATCCAGGTGCGGCTGGGTCGGGGTCTGCAGCTCGGTGGCATCCGGCTCAAGACCTCGCCCGACCTGCAGATGCGTACCCATTTCTACGCCGACGCCAACGGCCGCCCGCCTTTCCCGGTGTACTCGTTCGTCGACGTGCGCGAGGGCCGGGTCCGGAACGACGCGCTGAAGGACAAGATCGTGCTGATCGGAGCCGCTGGCGTCGGCACTGGCACTGGCATCGGCGGCACCCTGGCCACGCCGGTGGCGGCCGGCCTGCCACCGGTGGTGGTGCTGGCGCACTCGGTGTCCAGCATCCTGCAGGGCCACTATTTCGTCGAACCGGCCTGGGGCCGCGTCGTGGGCACCCTGGCCCTGCTGCTGGTCATCGCCTACCTCGCCTTCCTGCTGGCGGCGCTCGCGCCCGCGATCGGTGTCGTGGTCAGCGCGGGCCTGGTGGCGGCGCTGCTGCTCACCGAGTTCTACCTGCTGTCGGCCAGCGCGCTGTGGGTGCAGCTCACGGCGCCAGCCCTGCTGGTGGTGCTCGGCCACCTGTTCATGGCGACCCGGAAGCTGCGCCTAGGCGGGGTGCTGAAGCGACTGCGCCAGACCACGGACGCGGCGCCCGGCAAGGCGCGGGGCCCGACCCTCCGGAGCCAGGGTCGGCTCGACATGGCGGTCCAGAACTTCGGGCGCATCTCGCCGGCGGACGACCGGCTGCTCGACCTGCTCTACGAGCTCGCGCTGGATTTCGAGCGCCGGCGCCAGTTCGCCCAGGCCGAGCGCGTGTACACGTTCATCGACTCGAAGAGCCCCGGCTTCCGTGATGTGCAGACCCGGCAGGCCCGCGTCCGCTCGCTGTCCGCGTCCGCCATTGCGGCCAGCGGCACCGGCATCCAGGGCGTGGACGGCAGGCCGGCCTCGCCCGGCCCGGGCGAGATGGAGATGCCCATGCTCGGGCGCTACCGGATCGAGAAGGAACTGGGCAAGGGCGCGATGGGCGTGGTCTACCTGGGGCGGGATCCCAAGATCGGCCGCAGCGTGGCGATCAAGACCATGGCGCTGTCCGGGGACTTCTCCTCCGACGACATCGGCTCGGTCAAGGAGCGCTTCTTCCGCGAAGCCGAGGCGGCGGGAAATCTCTCCCATCCGCACATCGTGCAGATTTTCGACGCTGGCGAGGAACACGACCTGGCCTACATCGCGATGGAGTTCATCCAGGGCCACGACCTGGTGCGCTACACCCGGCCCGATGCCCTGCTGCCGGTCGGCGACGTGCTCCGGTACATCGCCGATGCGGCCGATGCGCTGGATTACGCGCAGTCGCGCAAGGTCGTGCATCGCGATATCAAGCCCGCCAACCTGATGCTGGTCGCCGACACCCGGACCATCAAGGTCACCGACTTCGGCGTGGCGCGCCTGATCGACGCCAGCAAGTCCTGGACCGGCATGGTGCTGGGCACGCCCAGCTACATGAGCCCCGAGCAACTCTCCGGCAAGAAGGTGGACGGACGCTCCGACCTGTTCTCGCTGGGCGTGACCGCCTACCAGCTGCTCACCGCCTCGCTGCCCTTCCAGGCCGAATCGATGACCACGCTCATGTTCAAGATCGCCAACGAGCCGCAGGTGCCGGTCACCATGGTGCGCCCCGGACTGCCGCCGGCGCTCGATGGCATCATCGACAAGGCGCTGCAGAAACACTACGACGCGCGTTACGCGCGCGGCGGCGATTTCGCGCGCGACCTGCGCGCCGTACTGGCCGCGCTGGCCTGAACCCCGGACGCGCGCATGACGATCAGCGACAAGGTCAAGACGGTACTGCTCACCGACATGGGTCGGGTGCGCAGCAACAACGAGGACGCCGTGGCCGAGGACCTCGAGCTGGGCCTGCTCGTGCTGGCCGACGGCATGGGCGGCTACAACGCCGGCGAGGTCGCCAGCGGGATCGCGACCCGGACCATCCCGGAAGTCGTGCGCCGTGAATGGAAGAGCCTGCCCCGGCAGGGCCAGCCGGAGGCCGGCCTCGGGGCCGAAGCGCGGCTGCTGCGCCAGGCGGTGGAAGAGGCGCACCGGACGATCCACCAGACTGCGCAGACGCAGCCCAAGTGCGCCGGCATGGGCACCACGGTGGTCGTGGTGCTGCTGCACGACGACCGCGCGAGCATCGCCCACGTCGGCGACTCCCGGCTGTATCGGTACCGCTTCAGCAAGCTCACCCAGCTCACCCGCGACCACTCCCTGCAGGAGGAGATGATCGCCAAGGGTCACTACACGCGCGAGGAAGCCGCGGTGATGGTGCGCAAGAACATCGTCACCCGCGCCCTGGGCGTGGAGACCCTGGTCGACGTCGAACTCAACGAGGCGCCGGTCGAGATCGGCGACACGCTGCTGCTGTGCTCGGACGGGCTGACCGACATGGTGTCCGACGAGCAGATCGGCATCAGCCTGCGCCGCAACGGCGATGACCTGGAGGGGGCGGCGAAGGACCTGGTGGAGCAGGCGCTGCAGGGCGGCGGGAAGGACAACGTCTCCCTGATCCTGGCGCGGATCGACCACTCGTTCGCCCGCGGCCGGCCCTGGTACCGCCGCATCCTGGAATGGTTCTGATGGCAGCCGGTGCCTCGCCGGAAGACGGGCAGCGCGACGCGCAACAGGATTCGGCTAGTGTCGTGTTCCGCAGCCAGCTGGATGAAGCCGATCCGGGACCTTCGTGCCGGACCGGCCACGATGATGCGGTCTGGCGGCGCCGAAACGGGGCGGGCAATGCGGCCGGATGCAGGAACCGCCGGCTGATTCGCGGCAATATCTGCGGGAAGGACACAGGAGGCGATTCATGGGAAAGCTGGTGATCACGGACTGCAACGGTGTCACGACCTCCTTCGAACTCGACACCGAGCGCGTCACGATCGGGCGCCAGTTCGGCAACGACGTGGTGCTCTCGGACAAGGCGACCTCCGGCCGCCACGCCGCGATCGTCACCATCCTCGACGATTCCTTCCTCGAGGACCTGGGCTCGACCAACGGCACCCAGGTCAACGGCCAGCCCGTCACCCGGCATCCGCTCGCGCACGGCGACGTCATCGCCATCGGCCGCACCACGCTGCGCTACTTCAGCGCCGAGGCCTCCGAGGCGGAGATGGACAAGACCATCATGCTGCGCCCCGCAGCCGTGCCGCCGCCGGGACGCGTCCCGCCGCCCCGCCCCGCGGCCGATGCCGGCCTGATCACGGCCGGCAAGCCGCTGCTGGCCAAGCTGCGCATCAGCAGCGGCAGCAGCCAGGGCCGGGAACTCCAGCTGAGCAAGCCGCTGACCACGCTGGGCAAGCCCGGCGTGCAGGTGGCGGCCATCACGCGCCGGGCCGACGGCTACTACGTCGTGCAGGTCGACTCCAGCGGCGGGCGCAAGCTGCGCATCAATGACGTCGAGGTCGAACCGCAACCGCGCCGGCTGGCGGATCACGATCGGCTTGAGTTGGCCGGCACCAGGATGGAATTCATCGTCGTCGCCTGAGCGCCTGCGCACTCGCGGTCGCGGCAGGCGACCGGCGCAGGCTCTAAAATCCGACGACCATGAATATTTCGACCCTCGCCGAGACGATCGGCAACACGCCCCTCGTGCGCCTGTCCCGGCTGCCGGGCATCGGCAGCAACACGCTGCTGGCCAAGCTCGAAGGCAACAACCCGGCCGGCTCGGTGAAGGACCGCCCGGCCTACTCGATGATCCTGCGCGCCGAGGAGCGCGGCGAGATCAAGCCCGGCGACACGCTGATCGAAGCCACCTCGGGCAACACCGGCATCGCGCTGGCGATGGCCGCGGCAATGCGCGGCTATCGCATGGTCCTGATCATGCCCGAGCACATGAGCGCGGAGCGCCGCGCCCAGATGAAGGCCTACGGCGCCCAGATCGTGCTGGTGACCAAGGAACAGGGCATGGAGTACGCACGCGACCTGGGGCTGAAGATGCAGAAGGACGGCCAGGGTCATCTCCTCGACCAGTTCGCCAACCCGGACAATCCGCGCGCGCACTACGAGGGGACCGGGCCCGAGATCTGGCGCGACACCGATGGCAAGGTCACCCACTTCGTCGCCACCATGGGCACGACCGGCACGATCATGGGCACGGGCCGCTTTCTCAAGGAGCAGAATCCCGCTATCGAGGTGATCGGCGTCCATCCGGCCGGCGAATCCTCGATCCCCGGCATCCGCAAGTGGCCCAAGGAGTACGAGCCGGGGATCTACGACGTCAGCCGGGTCGACCGCATCCTCGAGATCGAGGCCAGCGACGCCGAAGGCATGATGCACGCCGTGGCGCGCGCCGAAGGCCTGTTCTGCGGCCCCTCCTCCGGTGGCTCGATCTTCGCCGCGGTGGAAGTCTGCAAGCGCGTGCAGAACGCCACCGTCGTCTGCATCGTCTGCGATCGCGGCGACCGTTACGTGTCGACCGGCGTGTTCCCTGCATGAACTCATGAATCCACGAACGGCCAGCGCAAAGGACGCAAAGGGAAAAGAAAGGCGCAAAGGACCCCTGTTTTTCTTCGCACCTTTCCTGGCCTTTCTCCGCGCCCTTTGCGTTAGCCGTTTTTCGTGACGCGCATGCCCGGCCCGACGCTCGTCTTCGACATCGAGACCATCCCCGACCTCGAGGGCGCACGGCGCATCCTGGGCATCGAGTCGATGGACGAGGACGTGATCTGGAACGCGATGCGCACGCTGCGCCGCGCCGAGAAGGGCACCGAGTTCCAGCCCGCCCACCTGCAGCGCATCGTCGCGATCTCCTGCGTGCTGCGCACCGGCGACACCCTGCACTGCTGGTCGATCGGCGACGAGACGGCCCAGGAAGCCGAGCTGATCCAGAAATTCTTCAACGGCGTGGAGAAGTACCGTCCGACCCTGGTGTCCTGGAACGGCGGGGGCTTCGACATGCCGGTCCTGAACTACCGCGGCCTGATCCATGGCGTACGCGCGCAGGCCTATTGGGACAACGGCCATTTCGACCGCGAGGCGAAATGGAACAACTACCTCAAGCGCTACGAGTTCAAGCACACCGACCTGATGGACGTGCTGGCGCTCTACACCGGTCGCCAGAACGCGCCGCTCAACGAGATTGCGCTGCTGCTCGGCCTGCCGGGCAAGCTCGGCATGGACGGCTCCAAGGTGTTCGACGCCTACCGCGCGGGCAAGCTCGGCGAGATCCGCGCTTACTGCGAGACCGATGTCATGAACACCTGGCTGGTCTACCTGCGCTTCCAGTTCATGCGGGGCCACCTGTCCGAGGACGAGTATGAGCAGGAGATCCTGCTTGCGCGCGATTTCCTCGAGGGCAGCGACGCGTCGCACTGGACGGAATTTGCGGCGGCCTGGACGGAGTGAGCGCGCGACAGGCCAGGACCTTTCGACGCCGATGAGATCCAGATCCGGTCGCAGCAAACCCCTGCCCGAAGGCGACTTCGAGGCGCGGATCGTCGACCTGGCAGAAGACGGCCGCGGCGTGGCCCGCATCGAGGGCAAGGTCTGCTTCATCCACGGCGCCCTGCCCGGCGAAACCGTGAAGTTCCGGTATACGCGCAGGCGTCGCGATGCCGACGAGGGCGAGACCGTGCAGGTGCTCGAACCCTCGCCGGACCGCGTCGATCCGCCCTGCGCGCACTTCGGCCTGTGCGGCGGCTGCTCGCTGCAGCACCTCGCGCCGGCGGCGCAGATCGCCCTCAAGCAGCGGCAACTCGTCGAGGCCCTGCACCGCATCGGCAAGGTCGAGGCGGGGACCATGGCGCCGCCGATCACCGGACCGAGCCTGGGCTACCGCCGCCGCGCCCGCCTGGGCGTGAAATACGTGGACAAGCGCGGCACGACGCTGGTCGGATTCCGCGAGCGTTCGAGTCCCTTTCTCGCGGTGCTCGAAACCTGCGCGGTGCTGGATCCGCGGGTGGGCCGGAAGCTGCGCGCAATCGGCGATTGCGTCGCCGAGCTGTCGATCCGCCGCGACCTGCCGCAGATCGAAATCGCCTGCGCCGACACGGTGCCTGCGCAGCAGTGGGTGCGGGAGGCGCAGGACGAACCCGCGTCCGCACCCGCCTCGCTGCGCTCAGACACCGTGACGCGGGTTCGCGCCGACACGGTGCCTGCGCAGCAGTGGGTGCGGGAGGCGCAGGACGAACCCGCGTCCGCACCCGCCTCGCTGCGCTCGGACACCGTGCCACCGGCCCATGCCAGTCCGGTTGCACTGGTGCTGCGCGTGATGCGGCCGCCGACCGAGGCCGATCTCGCGCGGCTCGATCAACTGGCCCGCGACCACGACTTCGAGCTCTACCTGCAGAGTGGCGGCCCCAGCACGGTGGCGCCCATGCGCCCGCCCGCTCCCCGGCTCGACTACTCGCCGGACGGCTCGGCCGACCGCCTGCAGTTCCAGCCCACCGACTTCATCCAGATCAACGCCGCGGTCAGCCAGCAGGCCGTGCGCCAGGCGCTGGACTGGCTGCAGCCGCAAAGCGGCGAGGCGATACTCGAACTGTTCTGCGGCCTGGGCAATTTCTCGATCCCGCTGGCGCGCCGCGGCGCGTGCGTCACCGCGGTCGAAGGCGACGCCGGCCTGGTCGCCCGCGCACGTGCGAATGCGCAGCGGCTGGGCCTGGACATCGACTTCCACGCCGCCGACCTGTTCCAGCCGCGGGCCGACGCCCCCTGGCTGCAGGCGCCATTCGATACCGTGCTGCTCGACCCGCCGCGGGCGGGCGCCGAGGCGGTCATGCCCGTCATCGGCGCGCGCAGGCCCGGGCGGATCCTCTACATCTCCTGTCACCCGGGGACCCTGGCGCGCGACGCCGGTCTGCTGGTCCACGGCCACGGGTACCGCCTCGTGCGTGCGGGCGTCATGGACATGTTTCCCCACACGACGCATGTCGAGTCGATGGCCCTGTTCGAACGTGCGTAAGCCCGATTGACTTGGACGGGCCTTGTCTTAGCCTTCCAGCACCGTCCCTCGCCCGCATACGCCCATGCCGATCGAAATCGAACGCAAGTTCCTGCTCGCCAACGACCATTGGCGCCTCGAGGTCTATCGCCGCTGCCACATGCTGCAGGGCTATCTCGGCGCGCCGGGTGGCCGGGCTTCGATCCGCGTGCGCCTGCAGGGCAAGCGCGCACGCCTGAACATCAAGTCCTCCGTCATCGGCAGCACGCGCGCGGAGTACGAGTACCCGATCCCCTACGCCCAGGCCCGCGAAATGTTCGACACGCTGTGCATCGGCTGCGTGGAGAAGACGCGCCACTACATCAGGCGCAATGGGCTGATCTGGGAGATCGACGAGTTCCACGGCGACAACGAGGGGCTGGTCGTTGCCGAGGTCGAGCTCACGGACGAGAACCAGGACCTCGCCCATCCCGCCTGGATCGGTCGCGAGATCACCGAGGAGCCGCGCTACTACAACCACAGCCTGTCGGTGAAACCGTTCCGCGCCTGGCATGCACATTGAGATCGACCTTCGCCGGCAACGCCTGCTGCTGTGGGACCAGGGCCGGCTCGTGCGGGAGTCGCCGGTCTCCACCGGCGGCAATGGCGTGGGCGAGATCGGCGGCTCGGGCTGCACGCCACGCGGACGCCACCTGATCCGCGCCAAGGTGGGCGGCGGCGCGCCGGCCGGCATGCGCTTCGTGCGCCGGCGGCCCACCGGCGAGATCTGGTCACCCGAACTCCACGCGAAGTACCCCGGACGCGACTGGATCCTCACGCGCATCCTCTGGCTGTCCGGCACCGAGCGCGGGCGCAACCGGCTCGGCTGTGTCGACACCTTCCGCCGCTACATCTACCTGCACGGCACGCCGCCGACCACGCAACTGGGCGTGCCGGGATCCAAGGGCTGCGTGCGCATGGCCGACACGGACATCATCGGGCTCTACGATCTGCTGCCGGTCGGTACGGAAGTGGAACTACACGAATAGCGGCCGGCCCGGACACCCGCTCGTCACGCGGGCTTCTCGAATATCCTTTGCTGGTCGTCCCCGGCGTGGCGCGAAGGTCCCGCTCCCGCGGGAGTGGCCGCACCGCGCGCTCCGGATCCGGCCGGAGGCTCGTGCCGCGACCGCCGGACCGGCGTCAACAAGCTGTCAACTGGCTCTAGGAAAACCACTCTTCATGGCAGGCAAGCTTGCGCGCGGGCCGATCGGCCCCCTGATGCTCGACGTAGGCGGACTCGAACTGACGCCGGAGGATCGCGACGTGCTGGCGCATCCGCTGGTCGGCGGCGTGATCCTGTTCACCCGCAACTACCGGGATCCCGACCAGCTGCGCGCGCTCTGCTCGGGCATCCTGGGCATCAAGCGCGAGCCGCGCCTGCTGCTTGCCGTCGACCACGAGGGTGGCCGCATCCAGCGCTTCCGCATGGGCTTTTCGCGCATCCCGGCGATGCGCGCGATCGGCCGGCACCACGAGGAAAACGCCAGGGCGGCCGGCGACGAGGCCGAGACCCAGGGCTACCTGATCGGCTCGGAGCTGGGCGCTTTCGGCATCGACCTGTGTTTTGCCCCGGTGCTGGACCGCGACATCGGCGTGTCCAGCGTGATCGGCGATCGCGCCTTCGCCACCCGGACCGAGGTGATCGTGGAGCTCGCGCGCGCGTTCCGCGCCGGCCTGAATCGCGCCGGCATGGCGGCCACCGGCAAGCATTTTCCCGGCCACGGCGCCGTGGCCGCCGACTCCCACCAGGAGCTGCCGGTCGACCGCCGCGCGCTGGCGGAGATCGAGCGCACCGAGCTCGTGCCGTTCCGCGCGCTGATCGAGGACGGCATCGAGTCGCTGATGATGGCGCACGTGCGTTACACCGCGGTCGACCACCTCCCCGCCTCGCTGTCGCGCCGCTGGATCAGCGCCTACCTGCGGCGCAGGCTGAAATTCCGTGGCGCGCTGTTCTGCGACGACCTGTCGATGAACGGCGCCGCGGTGGTCGGCACCATGACCGAGCGTGCACGGCTGGCGCTGGCCGCCGGCTGCGACATGATTCCCGTATGCAACGACCGTCCCGCCGCGATCGGGCTGATCGACGAACTGCGCGACGTGCGGCCCAGCCTTCCGCGCAGTCGGCGGCTGGCCACGCTGTTCCGCCAGGACGGACCGCGGTGAGCCGGCTCGAGGAGGCACTGCGGGTGCGCCGGCAGGCGGACTGCCTGCACGACGAGGCGGCGGTGCAACGGGCTTTCGACCTCATGGCCACCCGCATCGGGCAGGACTACGCCGGGCGCACCCCCCTGGTGCTGTGCGTGATGAACGGCGGGCTGTATCCCACGGCCGAGATCACGCGCCGTCTCGATCTTCCCTTCGAGCAGGACTACCTGCATGCCACCCGCTACCGTGGCGCGACCGCGGGCGGCGGACTGGTCTGGAAGCGCCAGCCCGAGGCACAGGCCATCGCCGGGCGCGAGGTGCTGGTGATCGACGACATCCTCGACGAGGGCCACACCCTGGTGGCCATCCGCCGCGCGCTCGAGGAATTCCGTCCCGCCTCGCTGCAGGTGGCGGTGCTGGCCGAGAAGCGCCACGATCGCCGCGCCGCCGGCGCGCACGCGGAATACATCGGCCTGGCCGTGGACGACCGCTACGTGTTCGGCTGCGGGATGGACTACAAGGAATACTGGCGCCAATTGCCCGCGATCTACGCGGTGAGGGACTCATGAAGCGCATCGCGGTCATCGGCGGAACCGGCATGAACCAGTGGCCCGGGCTGGTCATCGAGTCGCGCCAGGAAATGCGCACGCCCTACGGCATGGCCTCGGCCCCGTTGCTGGGCGGGCGCATCAACGGCACGCCGGCGTGGTTTCTCGCCCGCCATGGCGAGGGTCACCGTATTCCGCCGCACCGCATCAACTACCGCGCGAACCTGTGGGCGCTGAAGAACGCGGGGGTCGAGCAGGTGCTGGCCATCGCCGCCGTCGGCGCGATCGCCGAGTGGTTCGCGCCAGGCGAGATCGCCCTGCCGCGCGACCTGATCGACTACACCTGGGGTCGCGAGCACACCTATTCCGACGGCTCGCCGGATACCGACGTGCACCACGTCGAGTTCACCCTGCCCTACACGCCCTCGCTGCGCCAGATGCTGTTCGAGGCCTCCGCCGCGGCGGACGTGGTGGTCAGCGGCGCGGGCACCATGGCCGTCACCCAGGGGCCGCGGCTGGAGACCCCCGCCGAGATCGCAAGGCTCAAGCTCGACGGCTGCGACATGGTCGGCATGACCGGCATGCCCGAGGCGGCGCTGGCGGCCGAACTGGGGCTCGAATACGCCTGCATCGCGGTGTCGGTGAACTGGGCTGCCGGCATCGGCAGCGGCGGCATCCACGACGAGATCCGCGCCAGCGTCGAGCGCGGCATGCTCAAGGTGCAGGGCACGCTCGCGCGCTTCCTCGCGCAGGCCGCCGGCGCCTGAAGCCGGCGCATCGCCGGCTGCGCCGTCGGGTCGGCCTGGGGAAAATCCGAACCGGCGGCTGCGCCCGGCGTCCCATGCGACGGCGGGACCCGGAATCTCCGGGGCATCCACCCGTACGCCCCGCCCCCGCGCCCTCGCGCCCTCGCGCCCTCGCGCCCTCGCGCAGGCTGCCTTCGCCCGTCGCGTCCCCTGGGGTTCCCCTAGCCCGCATTTCTCACAGGGGGATCGAGCGATGGCCGTGCGTCGAGGACGTGCAGCGCGCCGGGACGGAGCGAACCCCATAGTGGTTCTATGGGGTGAGTGAGTCCCAAGCGATGCGCGCCGCAGACAGGCCAGCGCCGATCCAGCCGGAGAATCCAGGCGACACTCTGTTTCCGGCGCGCAGCCCAAACATCGCACTCAGATCAGTAGATTGAAGCGGATGCTCCGGCGACCTGTGAGAAATGCGGGCTAGACTGGCGCCATGTTCGTCCGCTCTTCCCGGCAGGCCTGGATGCTCGCGCTGGTCTGCGTGACCCTGCTGTGGGCACGCGTCGACGGCGCCCATTTGCACCTGTGCTTCGATGGCAACGGGCCCGCGACCAGCCTGCACCTGACCGACATCGATCACCACGGCGCCGATCACGGCGGCCACCACGACAGCGGGGAGGGCCACCAGGACCTCGACATCCCGCTCGGCGATGCGCCGCTGGCCAAGGCGGGCGAGATGCTCGGCGACCTTCCGCTGTTCCTGCTGACCGTGCTGTGCATCGCGCTGCCGGTCCTGGCTTCGGCGCGGTTCCCGCGCCGTGAACCGGCGCGGACCTGGACGCTTGCCAGGGGTCATCTGCGCCCGCCACTGCGCGGGCCGCCGACCGGGATCGGGCACGCCTAGGCCGCGGCGCGGCCCTGGCGGGCGGATGGCCGCGCGGTACCGCTGCGCCCGCACCGGGCGCTGACCCAGCCCTGCCGTTTCGCCAATCCCACGGCTCCGCCGCGTGCGGACGCCTGTTCGTTTCCGATCCGGGAGCCTCCATGTCGCCGTTTCTGCCGTTCCGACCGGCCTGCCGCCGCCGGTCCCCCACCCTGGTCCTGCTCATGGCGCTGCTCTGCCCTGGCATTGCAGCCGCGGGCACGGCACCGGCCGTCGAGCCGGCCGCCCCGCCCTTCACCCTGGGCGAGGCCCTGCGCCGCGCCGAGGCCCAGCACCCTGCACTTGCCGCTTGGCGGGCGCGCCTGCGAGCGGCCGAGGGCCGCGCGCAGCAGGCCCGGCTGCGCCCCGCGCCGGAGCTGCACGGGGAACTGGAAAATGTCTTCGGCAGCGGTGCTCATTCCGGCCTGGAGCGCGCCGAGACGACCATCGGCTTCAGCCAGGCGATCGAGCTCGGCGGGCTGCGCGAGCGTCGCATCGAGGCCATGGACGCGGAGCGCACGACGCTCGACATCGACCAGCGCATCGCCTGGCTCGACCTGCGGGCCGAAGTGGCGCGTCGCTTCGTGCACGTCCTGTCCGACCAGGCGCAGCTCGATATCACGCGGCGTGCCACGCTCCATGCCGGCAGCACCCTGGACGAGGTGTCGCGCCGCGTCGAGGCCGCCCGCTCTCCCCTGGCCGAGCGGGCCCGCGCGCAGGTCTCGCTGGAGCGCGCGCGCCTCGAGGAAGAACACGCCGAGCACGAACTGCTGTCCTCGCGCCGCCACCTGGCGGCCGCCATCGGCAGCCTCGACGCCGACTTCGGCAGGGCCAGCGGCGAACTGCTGCGACTTCCGGACGTCGACGACTTCGACACCCTGCTGGAGCGCGTGCGCGACACGCCCGACCTGCTGCGCTTCGCCAGCCAGATCCGCCTGCGCGAATCCGAGCTGCGCCTGGCGCAGGCACGCGCCGCCGGAACGCTGAGGCTGGGAGCCGGCTTGCGCCACCTGCCGGAAGGCGACGACACCGCGCTGGTGTTCTCGGCCACGCTGCCGCTGTTCGGCGCAACGCGCCAGCGCGGCCAGGTGATCGAAAGCCAGGCGCGGCTCGCGCAGGTCGGCCCGGACCGCGAGCAGGCCTTCCTGCGCAGCCAGGCGCAGCTCTACGAGATCTGGCAGGAGCTGCACCATGCGCGCGTCGAATTCGAGGCGCAGCGCGATCGCGTGGTGCCGACGATGGAGGAAGCACTGCGCCAGACCCGGTACGCCTACGACCGCGGCCGCTACTCGCTTCTGGAGCTGCGCGATGCACAGACCGAATGGGCGGTGCAGCAGCGCCGCCTGATCCAGTCCGCCGCCAGCTACCACGGCTACATGGTCGAGATCCGGCGTCTGACCGGGGTCGATCCCACGTCCACGAATCCGCGGAGTGCGCCATGAATGCGCTTATCCCTTGCCGGCGCCGGCTGCTCGTCGTCCTGCTCGCCACCCTGCTCGCCGGCTGCGGCGAGGGGCGACACGCCGCCGACGGGACTGGCCACCTGCACGGCGCGCAGGATGCCGTTGCGCCGGAGCGCGGCCCGCACGGTGGCCGCCTGCTGCGCGACGGCAGCTTCGGCGTCGAGCTCGCCATCGTGGAGGACGGCGTTGCGCCCGAGTACCACGCCTGGATCACCGAGGACGGCCAGCCGGCGCCGGCGGCGACGCTGGCGGTGGAACTCGAACGTCTCGACGGCGAACGCCAGCGTTTCGACTTCGCGGCCCAGGGCGATCACCTGCGCGGCGACGGCGTGGTGGCCGAGCCGCATTCGTTCACGGTGCGGGTGCGCGCGACCCACGCGGGGCGTACCCATGAATGGCAATACGACAGTTTCGAGGGCCGCACCACGCTGAGCGCCCCCCGTGCGCAGGCCGCTGGCGTGCGGGTCGCCGCCGCCGGCCCGCGGCGCATCCGCGAGGTGGTGCCGCTGTACGGCCGCATCGTCAGCGACCCGGAGGCGGTGCGCGACGTGGCGGCCCGTTTCCCGGGCATCGTGCGCAGCGTGGAGCGCTCGATCGGCGAGACGGTGAAGGCGGGCGCGGTGCTGGCGCGGGTCGAGTCGAACGACTCACTGCAGGTCTACAGCCTCACCGCGCCGATTGCCGGCACGCTCACCGCCCGCAGGGTGCAGCCGGGCGAACACACCGGCAGCGGCGCGCTGTTCACCATCACCGACCTGTCCCGCGTGCTCGTCGAGCTGACCGTGTTCCCGCGCGACCGCGCGCGCCTGCAGGCGGGCCAGGAGCTGCTCGTTCGCGCCGTGGACGACGATCGCCAGGCGCGCGCGCGCCTGCTCCGCATCGCACCGGCCGGCGACCAGGCCGGGCAGGCGCTGCATGCCTGGGCGCGGCTCGAGGCCGCGGGCGACACCTGGACACCGGGCCTCTACGTGCAGGCCGAGTTGCTCGCCGGCGGCGTCGAGGTGCCGCTCGCCGTTCCGCGCAGCGCGCTGCAGACCTTCCGCGATTTCGTCGTGGTGTTCGTGCGCGTGGGCGACATCTACGAGGTGCGCATGCCCGAACTCGGCCGCAGCGACCGCGAGTACGTCGAGGTGCTCGGCGGCCTCAAGCCGGGCTCCGAGGTGGTGGTGGAGAACAGCTACCTGATCAAGGCGGACATCGAGAAATCGGGGGCCTCGCATGATCATTGAGCGCTGGCTGCGCTTCGCCATTCGCCATCGCGGCCCGATGCTGGTGGTCGTCGCGGCGCTGGCCGCACTGGGCGTGTTCAGCGCGCGCGAGCTGCCGATCGACGCGGTCCCCGACATCACCAACGTGCAGGTGCAGATCAACACCGGGGCGCAAGGCCATACGCCGCTGGAGGTCGAGCAGCGCGTGACGCTGCCGGTGGAGACGGCGATGGGGGGGCTGCCGCGCCTGGAGTACACGCGCTCGGTGTCGCGCTACGGCCTGTCGCAGGTCACCGTGGTGTTCGAGGACGGCACCGATCCCTATTTCGCACGCCAGCTCGTCACCGAGCGCCTGCAGCCGCTGCGCGCGCTGCTGCCCGCCGAGGCGGTACCGCAGCTCGGGCCGATCGCCACCGGCCTGGGCGAGATCTTCATGTACACGGTCGACGCCAGGGAAGGGGCATCGGTGAGCGCCATCGAACTGCGCCAGGCGCAGGACTGGATCGTCCGCCCGCAATTGCTGCAGGTGCCCGGCGTGGTCGAGGTCAACACCATCGGGGGCCACGAAAAGCAGTTCCACGTGCAACCCGACGCGGGCCGGATGCTGGCCTACGGCATCGGCTTCGAGCAGGTGGTGCAAGCGCTGACCGCCGACAACGCAAACCGCGGCGCCGGCTTCATCGAGCGCAACGGCCAGCAGCGCCTGATCCGCATCCCCGGCCAGGCAGGCGGTGTCGACGACCTCGCGCGCATCGTCGTCACCCGCGTCGACGGCGTGCCCGTGCACGTGGGCGACATCGCCGAGGTGGGCATCGGCCCGGCGCTGCGCAGCGGCGCGGCCACGCGCAATGGGCAGGAGGTGGTGCTCGGCACGGTGTTCATGCTGATCGGCCAGAACAGCCGCGAGGTCGCGCACGCGGTGGCGGCCAGGCTCGACCAGGTGCGCGACAGCCTGCCGCCGGGAATCGGCCTCAACGTGGCCTATGACCGCACCACGCTGATCGACCGCACGCTGCACACGGTGCGCAAGAATCTGGTGGAGGGCGCGCTGCTGGTGATCGTGGTGCTGTTCCTGTTGCTGGGCAATCTGCGCGCGGCACTGCTGACCGCCCTGGTCATCCCGATCACGATGCTGATGACCTTCACCGGCATGGCCCGGGCCGGGGTATCCGCCAACCTGATGAGCCTGGGCGCGCTCGACTTCGGCCTGATCGTGGATGGGGCGGTGATCATCGTGGAGAACTGCCTGCGCAGGCTGGCCGCACTGGGCAGCGGCGGACGCATTCCCAGCGAGCAGGAGCGCCTCGAAACGGTGTTCGAGGCAACCAACGAGGTGATCCGCCCCACCCTCTTCGGCGTGGGCATCATCACCGCGGTCTACATCCCGGTGTTCGCGCTCACCGGCATCGAGGGCAAGATGTTCCACCCGATGGCGATCACGGTGATCGCCGCGCTGAGCGCCGCGCTGCTGCTTTCGCTGAGCTTCGTGCCGGCGGCGCTGGCGCTGCTGTTCCGCACGCCGGTGACGCTGCGCGAGAGCGCGGTCATGCAGCTGGCCCGTCGCGCCTATGCACCGCTGCTCGCCGGCGCCCTGCGCCTTCGCGTCCCCCTGCTGATGCTGACGGTGGCCCTGGTGATGGCCTGCGGCGCGATCGCATCGCGCATGGGATCGGAATTCCTGCCCAGCCTGGACGAGGGCGACATCGCCGTGCATGCACTGCGCATTCCCGGCACCGGCCTGGAGCAGGCGGTGCGGATGCAGATGCAGCTGGAGAGTGCGCTGAACGCCGCGCCCCAGGTCGAGCGGGTCTTCAGCAAGATCGGCACGGCGGAGATCGGCAACGACCCGATGCCGCCGAACGTGGCGGACACCTTCATCATCCTCAAGGATCGTCGCCTGTGGCCCGATCCGAAGGCGTCCAAGGCCGCGGTCGTCGGGCAGCTCGCGGTCATCGCCGCCGAGGTGCCGGGAAACAACTACGAGTTCACCCAGCCGATCCAGATGCGCTTCAACGAGCTGATCTCGGGCGTGCGTTCGGAAGTGGCGGTGAAGATCTACGGCGACGATCTGCACACGCTCGAGCGGCTGGCCGTGCGCGCCGAGACCCTCCTGCGCGGCGTCGCCGGCGCCGCGGACGTGAAGACCGAGCAGCTCGCCGGCCTGCCGCTGCTGACGGTCACGCCACGCCGCGAAGCGATGGCGCGCCTGGGTCTGAACCTGGCGTCGCTGCAGGACCTGGTGGCGGCAGCGTACGGCGGGCAGACCGCCGGCGTGCTCTACGAAGGCGACCGGCGCAGCGACATCGTGGTGCGCCTGCCCGAGGACCTGCGCAACGATCCCGACGCGATGGCGCAGCTGCCGGTGCCGCTACCCGGTGGCGGCTACGTGCCGCTGGGCGAGGTCGCGCAGATCGAGTCGGGCCAGGGGCCGGGCGCGATCCACCGCGAGCAGGGCAAGCGCCGTGTCGTGGTCACCGCCAACCTGCGCGAACGCGACCTTGGCTCCTTCATCGCCGAGGTGCAGGCGCGCATGCGCACGCACCTCGAATTGCCGGCCGGATACTGGCTGGACTACGGCGGCACCTTCGAGCAACTGCAGTCCGCCGCACGGCGCCTGGCGATCGTGGTGCCGGTCGTCCTCGCGCTGATCCTGGGGCTGCTATGGCTGGCCTTCGGCTCCTGGCGCGAGGCCCTGGTGATCTTCAGCGGCGTGCCGCTGGCGCTCACCGGCGGGGTGCTCGCGCTATGGGCACGCGGCATCCCGCTGTCGATCTCGGCCGGCGTGGGATTCATCGCGCTGTCGGGCATCGCGGTGCTCAACGGGCTGGTGATGCTCAGCTTCATCCGCACGCTGCGCGAGCGCGGCCTGCCGCTGGTCGAGGCGATCACCGAGGGCGCGCTCACCCGCCTGCGCCCGGTGCTGATGACGGCGCTGGTGGCCGCGCTGGGCTTCGTGCCGATGGCGTTCAACACCGGCATCGGCTCGGAGGTGCAGCGTCCGCTGGCCACGGTGGTGATCGGCGGCGTGCTCAGCTCGACCCTGCTCACGCTGCTGGTGCTGCCGGCGCTGTATCGCATGATCGGCGGGCAAGCGGCGAAGCCCGCAGCGCGGGCAAACCTCGGGCCGGCGTAGCCGGCCAGGCCGACTTGCGCGAGGGGCAGCCCTGAAATCGCGGCATGGCGGTGCGGGCCTGCGGTCGGCGGGTACGCGCCGATGCGCGATGCAGCGCCATCGCCTGGCGAGCGGGTTCCCGGCAAGGGGAAAGGGCGATGCGGTCCGTCGCCGGGCCGGTGCTATGGTTCGTCCAGGACCTGCAAGCAAAGGAGATTCGCGTGAGCGACACCTCGCCTGCTGCCGTGACTGCCGAGACCGCCGTTGCGAGCTTCGAGGTGCGCCTGACGCGCTTCGTCGACGCCGACGGCACGCTGCTCGCGCCCTTGCCGGCCTTCGCGCAGGACGCCGCGGAACTGCGGCGCATGTACCGCGTGATGGTCGAGACGCGCGCCATCGATCGCAAGGCCGTGGCCCTGCAACGCACCGGCCAGCTCGGCACCTATGCCTCCTGCCTGGGACAGGAGGCCATCGGCACCGCCACCGGCCTGTCGCTGCACGCCGATGACGTGCTGATCCCGGCCTACCGCGACTACGCGGCGCAGTTCCTGCGCGGCGTGCCGCCGGAATCGACCTTCCTGTACTGGGCCGGCGACGAGCGCTCGATGTGCTTTCCCGAAGGCACGCCCTCGCACCACGACTTCCCGTTCTCGGTGCCGATCGGCACGCACATTCCGCAGGCCATCGGCGTGGCCTACGCGTTCAAGCTGCGCCGGCAGCCGCGCGTCGCCGTGGCCGCCTGCGGCGACGGCGCGACCTCGCGCGGCGATTTCTACGAGGCCGTGAGCAGCGCCAAGGTGTGGAACCTGCCCGTGGTGTTCCTGGTGACCAACAACCAGTGGGCGATCAGCCTGCCGCGCGCGCGCCAGACCGGCGCACAGACCCTGGCGCAGAAGGCGATCGCCGGCGGCATCCCGGGCGAGCAGGTCGACGGCAACGACGTCATCGCGACCCGCCACGTGCTGCAGCGCGCCCTGGCCGCCGCGCGAGCCGGCGAGGGGCCGCGCCTGATCGAGGCGCTCACCTACCGCCTGCACGATCACACCACCGCGGACGATGCGCGCCGCTACCGGTCGGAGGAGGAAGTGAAGGCGGCATGGACGCGGTGCCCGATCAAGCGGCTGCGTGCATGCATGGCCACGCTCGGCTGCTGGAGCGCAGACGACGAGGAGGAACTCGAGCGGCAGGCCGCGGAGAAGGCCGAGGCCGTCGCCAGCGCCTACCTGGCCACGCCCCCGGAAGGACCCGAGGCGATGTTCGATTCGCTCTATGCCAGCCTGCCGGTCGCGCTCGAGACGCAGCGCGCGCAGGTGCTGGCCGCCGCGTCGAAGGGATCCTGACATGGCCGACCTGAACATCATCGAGGCGGTGAACCTCGCGCTGAAGTCGGAGATGGCGCGCGACCAGAACGTGCTGGTGCTGGGCGAGGACATCGGCCGCAACGGCGGCGTGTTCCGCGCCACCGTCGGCCTGCTCGACGCCTATGGTCCGGAGCGCGTGATCGACACGCCGCTGGCCGAGAACCTGATCGCGGCCATGGCCATCGGCATGGCCACCCAGGGCCTGCGGCCGGTGGCGGAGATCCAGTTCAGCGGATTCCTGTATCCCTGCCTGGACCAGATCGCGAACCACGCCGCGCGCTATCGCAACCGCACGCGCGGCCGCATCAGCTGCCCGCTGGTGATCCGGGCGCCCAATGGTGGCGGCATCCATGCGCCCGAGCACCACTCGGAGTCGATGGAAACCTTCTTCGCGCACATGCCGGGCCTGCGCGTGCTCGCACCCTCCAATCCGGCACGCGCCTACGGCCTGCTGCTGGCTGCCATCCGCGATCCCGATCCGGTGATCTTCCTCGAGCCCACGCGCTGCTACCGGCTGTTCAAGCAGGCGGTGGAGGACAACGGCGAGGCGCTGCCGCTGGATACCGCCTTCGTCGAGCGCGAGGGCGCCCACCTGAGCCTGGTGAGCTGGGGCGCGATGATGCACGACACCCGCCTGGCGGCCGATGCGCTGGCGCAGGAGGGCGTGAGCTGCGAGCTGATCGACGTCGCCTGCCTCAAGCCGCTGGACATGGACACGATCCTGGCCAGCGTGGCCAAGACCGGCCGCTGCGTGATCGTGCAGGAGGCGCCACGCGCCTATGGCCCCGCCAGCGAGATCGCCGCGAACCTTGCCGAGCATGGACTGCTCAGCCTGTTCGCGCCGGTGATGCGGGTGTCCGGCTACGACACCGTGATGCCGCTGGCGCGCCTGGAGAAGGCCTACCTGCCGGACACCACCCGCATCCTGGACGCGGCGCGAAAGCTGCTGGAGCAGGCCCCGGTCGCCTGAGCCGATCCGACCCAAGGAGGAGAACCCCGATGAGCGTGTTCAAGCTTCCCGACCTCGGCGAAGGCCTGCAGGAAGCCGAGATCCGCGAGTGGCTGGTGCAGGAAGGCGACACGGTGAAGGCCGACCAGCCGCTGGTATCGGTGGAGACCGACAAGGCGGTGGTCGAGGTACCCAGCCCGCAGGCGGGGAAGATCGCGCAGCTGCACGGCAAGGTCGGTGACAGCATCGAGGTCGGCAAGCCGCTGGTGACGTTCGAGGGCGCGGCGCAGACCCCGGCCACCGCCGCGTCCGGCACGCCGGCACAGACACCGCCGGCGCGCACGCCGACACCCGCCGCGCAGGACGCCGCGGCAGGCGCGGCGGAGGCGATCCGCGACACCGGCGTGGTGGTCGGCGCGATGACCCAGAACAACGAGGTGGTCACCGAGAAGGTCACCACCGTGGGCGCCGCCACCGGCCTGAAGGTCGCCCCCGCGGTGCGCGCGCTCGCCCACCGCCTCAACGTGGACCTGACCATCATCACGCCGTCCGGACCGGACGGCATCATCACGGCCGCCGACGTGCAGCGGGTGCACAAGATCCTTGCCGAGGTCGGCCCGCTGGAAAAGCTCAAGGGCGCGCGCAAGGCGATGGCCCATGCCATGAGCCAGGCGCGCGACGAGGTGATGCCGACCACGCTGATGGACGATGCCGTGCTGCGCGACTGGGCGCCGGCGCAGCAGGACGTCAGCATCCGCCTGATCCGCGCCATTACCGCGGCGGTCGCCTGCGAACCGGCACTCAACGCCTGGTTCGATCACGCCGAGATCGGCCGGCGGGTGCTCGACAAGATCCACCTCGGCGTGGCGGTCGACACGCCCGAAGGCCTGTTCGTCTGCGTGATGCAGGACGTGGGCAATCGCGACGAGGATTCCCTGCGTCGCGGCCTCGACAAGATGAAGGCCGATGCGCGCAGCCGCGCGGTGCCGCCGGAGGAGCTGCGCGGCTACACCTTCACGCTGTCCAACTTCGGCCGCTTCGGCGGCCGCTATGCCACGCCGGTGATCGTGCCGCCGACGGTGGCGATCCTCGCCGCCGGCGCCGTGCGGTCTGGCGTGATCGCGCTGGATGGCGCGCCGGTGGTCAGCCCGGTGCTGCCGCTGTCGCTCAGCTTCGACCATCGCGCGGTCACCGGCGGCGAGGCCGCCCGCTTCCTGGCGGCGCTGCTGGAGGACCTGCGCAAGCCCGCGTGAACTGTCGGGGCAGCCGGCGCCGGTGCTATCCTGAAGGCGAGATTGTGGAGGTAAGCCCCCCATGCGCCTGAAATTTCTCTGCCTTGCTGCCGCCAGCTTCCTGCCCTTCGCGCCGGCCTGGTCGCAGGAGCCTGAGGTCATCGTGATCACCGGCGCCTCGGCCCCGGCCACCAGCTCGATGCTGCCGACCAAGGGCATGACCAAGACCATCGTGGCGCGCGACTACGGCCAGCCGGCCACCCGGCATGCGCCGGTGGGCGGTGGCTCGCCGCAGCAGCCGCCAATCACGCGCTGGGACTACGACGGCTTCTCCGTCTTCTTCGAGCACGAGCATGTCGTGGACGCGGTGCAGCGCGGCAATCCCGCGCCGATCGCCGTGTACGACGGCCTGTCCGGCGGCCCGCGGCCGTAACCCGCGCGTCACCGGCAAGTCCCAGCCTCGACGGTCGCCCGGCCGTCGGGGCTTTCTCATTTGTTCCCTCGCATTCCCGCCATGACCGATTTCCTTCCCCCCGAGTGGGCACCGCAGTCCGCGGTGATGCTGACCTGGCCGCGCGCCGACGGCGATTTCGCCCAGCACTTTGCG
>CAMLNE010000014.1 GCA_946481265.1 uncultured Panacagrimonas sp.
GGTGACGGTTGCGGCCGCCGGGCCGCTGGAGATCACGCCCTCCAACCGGCGGATCGCGACCAAGTCGTTCCAGCCGTATCGCGCCTACGCCGAGCTGGACGGCAGGCGCACCGACGTCACGACCCAGACGTTCTTCACGGTGGAAGGCGACGACGAGGATGACGTCGCGGATCCGGACGATGCGGCCGATACGGACAACTTCCTGCGCCTGCTGACGGAAGACAACACCGTCCAGGCGGTCGCGCCCGGCGGTCCGTTCACCCTCGGCGGGCGGCTGAACGTGGCCGGCGGCAACTGCGCCACCAGCGCCAGCGCCGGCGACCAGGTCACCGTCGAGATCCTGGACATTCCGACCGCGCCCGAGCCCAACCCGATGAAGCTCGGCCTGAGCCTGGAGCCCGAGGACGGCTACACGGCGACCCTGGCCGAGGGCACCAGCCAGTTCCTCAAGCTGGTCGCGCGTTTCGGGGACTTCAACAGCGACGGCGATGCCGACGACGACGACGAGAAGCAGGATCTCTCGACTCAGGCCGGTTTGCTCGCCAGCTTCGCGTCCTCGAACGAGGATGCGGCCGCCTTCATCGGCTCGAGCCTGCTCGGTCGCGGCAGCCTGGTGTTCGGAAACACCGATATCGAGGACGCCGGCGTGGAACGCGCCGACGCGACCTCGGACCTGACCGCCGCCTTCGGCGCGCTGCCGGGGGTCGAGCCGCCGGTGCCGGGCGTGACGACGCCGCCGCTGACGATCACGGTCCGCGACCTGCCGCTGCGCTCGATCGAACTCACCGCCAGCGCCGAACGAGAGCCGGTGGAGGCCGCATGCACCCTGGCCGACAGCTTCGGGCCGATGCCGCCGACCCTCACCGGCGGAAAGAACATCTGCTTCAAGGCCACCGGGACGTTCGGCCCCGGCGCCACGCCGACGGCCTCGGACTACGTCCAGGACATCACCAAGGATGTCGCCTGGAGCACGACTGGCGACGGCGCCCTGGTGGTGCGCACCGGCCTGCAGCTGGGCGCGGGCCTGGCCAGCTCGCTGGGCGACTTCCCCAGCAACGGTCGCTGCGCAGGCGAGGACGTCTGTCCCGATACGGTGACCGCAACGTTCACCTTTACCGAGCGCGATGCCGCCGGCACGGTGGTGGTCCGCACGATCACCGCGGAGTCGGACATCAGCGTCGTCGCCACGCCCTGAGGCCCTGACCGCCACGGCAGCCGCCCGGATCAAGGGTCCGGCGGCTGCCCCCGGTGGTTTTTGCTTTCAGCTGCTGCTGCTGCTGCGGCGCGCGCGCAATTGGCCGCGCGCCAGGCTCAGATCGATCTCCTCGCCGACCGCCACCTGCGCCGCATCGCGGATCACGCCGCCGTCCGCCGTCCGCGCGATCGCGTAGCCGCGGTCGAGTACGGCGGCCGGGCTCAGGCTGCGCAGCAGCGCCTCGCTGCGCCGAAGCCGCTCGGCGGTCACGGAGATCGAGGAGACCAGCGCGCGCGCGGCGCGCTCGCGCAGCGCCTCGACCCGCGCGCATCCTGCCGCCAGCTGCGCCGCATAGCGTGACCCCGACAGCCGCAGGCGCGCCGCGTCCAGCCGGCCCTGCTGCTCGCGCAACTGCCGCCCCATCGCCGCGCGCAGGCGCTCCTCTGCCTCGTCGACGGCTTGCGCGCGCATCTGCAGCGCGCGCGCGGGATGCAATTGGAGCAGGCGGCGCGAAGCGCGCTCGAACCGGTCGGTGTCGCGCGCCAGCGCACGTTGCAGCGAGGACGTCGCCGCGGATGCGAGGTCGGCCAGGCGCCTGCGCAGGACCGCGCCGTCCGGACTCAGCAGCTCGGCGCCTGCGGTCGGCGTGGGCGCGCGCAGGTCGGCCGCGAAGTCGGCGATCGTGGTGTCGGTCTCGTGACCGATGCCGGTGACCACCGGCACCGCGCAGGCGCGGATCGCGCGCGCGACGGCCTCTTCGTTGAAGGCCCACAGGTCCTCGAGCGAACCGCCGCCGCGCACCAGCAGGATGGCGTCGACTGCAGCCCGCTGCGGCAGTCGCCCGAGCGCCTCGACGATGGCGGGGGCGGCGGCGGCGCCCTGTACCGGAACCGGCCACAGGTTCACCTGCAACAGCGCAAAGCGGCGGCTGAGCGCGGCCATC
This sequence comes from uncultured Panacagrimonas sp., assembly GCA_946481265.1. The sequence goes on from CAMLNE010000014.1 coordinate 2,139, forward strand.
ACGTCCTGGACGGCGGCCCCGGTGGCCGAGGTGATCAGGCCGATGCGGCGAGGCAGACGTGGCAGCGGCCGCTTGATCGACGCATCGAACAGTCCCTCGGCCAGCAGGCGCCGCTTGAGCTCCTCGAAGGCGCGCAGCAGGGCGCCTTCGCCGGCCGCCTCGAGATGCTCGCAGATCAGCTGCAGGTCGCCGCGCGCGGTATAGAAGCTGGCCTGCGCGCGCAGCAGGACGCGGTCGCCGTTCTGCGGGATCGGCCGGATCAGGTGGTTGGCATTGCGGAACATGGCGCAGCGGATCTGCGCGCGGACGTCCTTGAGGGTGAAATACCAGTGGCCCGAGGCCGGCCGCGAGAAATTGGAGATCTCGCCTTCCACCCAGACGCGCGGCAGCGAATCCTCGACCAGGGCGCGCAGGATCTCGGCCAGTTCGGAGACGGCGTAGACGGTTCGGGATGCGGGCAGGTTCAAGCGGATTCGGAGGACGGCGATCTGATCCGTATAATAGGCACTCGACGGAGTCTTTCATGCGCATTCAAACCGAGGCCCTGACGTTCGACGACGTCCTGCTGCAGCCGGCCTATTCGGAAGTCCTCCCGCGTCAGGTCAATCTGACCACGCGCCTCACCTCGCGGATCCTGCTCAACATCCCGCTGCTTTCGGCGGCGATGGACACGGTGACCGAAGCCAAGCTCGCCATCGCGCTCGCGCAGGAGGGCGGGATCGGCATCGTGCACAAGAACATGACGGCGGAGCGCCAGGCCGCCGAGGTTCGCGCGGTGAAGAAATACGAGTCGGGCGTGATCACCGACCCGATCGTGGTGCCGCCGGACATGACCATCGGCGAGGTGCTCAAGCTCACGCGCGCCAACCGCATCTCGGGCGTGCCGGTGGTGGACGGGCGCAATCTCGTCGGCATCGTGACCAGTCGCGACCTGCGCTTCGAGTCGCGATACGGCGAGCCGGTGAGCGTGGTGATGACGCCCAAGGAGCGCCTGATCACGGTCAAGGAAGGCGCCTCGCGCGAGGAAGTGATCGCCAAGCTGCACCAGCACCGCATCGAGAAGGTGCTGGTGGTCAGTTCCGGCTTCGAGCTGCGCGGCATGATCACGGTCAAGGACATCCAGAAGTCCAGCGACCATCCGCTGGCGTGCAAGGACGAACGCGGCAGCCTGCGGGTCGGCGCCGCCGTCGGCACCGGCCCGGAAACCGAGGAGCGGGTCGCGGGGCTCGTGCAGGCGGGGGTGGACGTGGTGGTGGTCGATACCGCGCACGGCCACTCGAAGGGCGTGATCGATCGTGTTGCCAGCCTCAAGCGCCGGTATCCCGACCTGCAGGTGATCGGCGGCAACATCGCCACCGCCGAAGGCGCACTGGCGCTTGCCGATGCGGGCGCCGACGCGGTCAAGGTCGGCATCGGGCCAGGCTCGATCTGCACCACGCGGGTGGTCGCCGGTGTGGGAGTTCCGCAGATCAGCGCGGTGATGGCAGTGGCCGAGGCGCTCAAGTCGCGCAACGTGCCCCTGATCTCCGATGGTGGCGTGCGCTACTCGGGCGATTTCTCCAAGGCGCTGGCGGCAGGGGCGCACGCGGTGATGGTCGGATCCATGCTGGCCGGCACCGAGGAGGCGCCGGGCGACGTCGAGCTCTACCAGGGACGCTCCTACAAGTCGTACCGCGGTATGGGCTCCATGGGCGCGATGTCGCAGGCGCATGGTTCGAAGGATCGCTACTTCCAGGACACCACCAGCGAAGTCGAGAAGCTGGTGCCCGAGGGCGTCGAAGGTCGTGTGCCGTACAAGGGGCCGATGGCGGCGATCGTGCACCAGATGATCGGCGGCCTGCGCGCCTCGATGGGCTACACCGGCTGCGGCAGCGTCGAGGACCTGCGCACCAAGACGCGCTTCGTGAAGATCACGGCGGCGGGCATCAAGGAAAGCCACGTCCACGACGTGACCATCACGAAGGAAGCACCGAACTACCGGACGCGGTGACCGTCGGATCGACGGCGTGTGCCGATCTCAGGCGGCGGTGCGTGCCGGGTAGGACCAGCGCTGCGGCCGCGCCAGCGCGGCGTCGACCTCGCGATCGAGGACCAGCGTCGCCGAGTCCGATGCCCCGATCTGCAGCACGGCGCTGGCGATGAAGCCCGCCCCATCCTGCGCGGCGTCGACGATGTCGCCGACCGCCTGTCCATCACCGGCCGCGTCGCGGATGGCGCATCCCGGATCCGGCGCAGCGCCGGTGCCGCGCACGAGAAACATCCGCTTCTTGAGATTGCCCAGGTAGTGCAGGCGGGCGATCACTTCCTGGCCGGTATAGCAGCCCTTGTCGAAGCTCACGCCACCGATCAGGTCGAGGTTGGCCATCTGTGCCACCCAGCGATCCTGGGTCTGCGGATAGACCACCGGGATGCCCGCGGCGATCAGGTGGTGACGATCGCGCTGCGCGGTGGCGGCATCGGTGCACGACGTCTCGATTGGTGCGATCTGCACCTTCGAACGCAGCACGAACATGCGCAGGCGCTTGCCGATGGCCTGCACCAGGTCGGCAGGCATGCACAGGTCGATTCCCTCGTCGGTGCGCTCCATCCGCAGCACCGCGAGCATGCGTCCCTTGGGGCTGTTGTACGAGGTCCAGACCGCGCCTTGTGCGCTCAGTGTGCGCAGGTCGGCACTGAACTGGCCTTGCAGAAAAGTTTCCGTGTCCGCACCCGATACGCGTAGTCGACCCCAGGAATCGAGCGGAAATACCGCCTGGAAAGGCTTTTCGTGCACTAGCGGAACGGCGGCGGAAAGGGAATACGGGTCGGACATTCGTTGCGGCTTCGGGTTCGGGTTTGCGAAAATAACAGGGTCCCGAGCCTGATGGTGCCTTGGCCTGACATGACCGACCGCGCAGAACCCGTCGTCCGCCGCTTCCAGGTGAAGCCGGCCGATGCTGTTCCGCTCGCCGAGTTCCTGGCAGCCCGGACGCCCCCGAAGGCCGGAATATCCGAACCTGCAACGATGCAGGCGCAGGGAGCGGTTCCCGAAATCGGTGGCCGGAAGGACGGCCTCGACCCGACCCGTTACGGCGACTGGGAAAAAAACGGCCGCTGCATCGATTTCTAACCCACGTGGCCCGTGCCGTGTTCCGGCGCGGACTTTGAAGGTGCCCAATGTCCATGCCCAAATCGCCGGCTCCGAGCCGGCCGCTCTCGCCCTTCATGATCGGGCCGTATTACAAGCCCCAGCTGACGTCGATGCTGTCCATCACGCATCGCGTGACGGGCATGGCACTGGCCTTCGGTACCTTGCTGCTGGCGTGCTGGCTGATCGCGCTGGCCAGTGGACCCGAAGCCTACGCCGCGTACTCGAAGCACCTGTTCGCGTGGTACGGGCAGATCCTCCTGCTGGGCTGGAGCTGGGCGCTGCTCTATCACCTGTGTAACGGCATCCGGCACCTGTTCTGGGATGTCGGCAAGGGCTTCGATATCCCGACCGCGTACAAGACCGGTTATGCGGTCGTGATCATCTCCGGCGTCCTGACCCTGGCGGTCTGGGCCCTGGCCTACCTGAACTGAGGAGCCGCCCGATGAGCCTTCGTTCCCCCCTGAGTCGTGCGCGTGGCCTGGGTTCGGCCAAGGACGGCACGCATCATTTCTGGGTGCAGCGCGTCTCCGCGATCGCACTGATTCCGCTGACGCTGTGGTTCGTGTTCAGCGTCGCCAGCCTGGCAGGCGCCAGCTACGAGGCGGTCCGCTGGTGGATCGGCTATCCGGCAGTCGCCGTGACCCTGGTGCTGTTCATCGCGGCCGCGCTGTACCACTCCATGCTGGGTGTGCAGGTGGTCATCGAGGACTACGTGGGCGGCGAGGGCATGAAGCTGACCGCCCTGCTGCTGTCCAAGTTCTTTCACTTCGCCGTTGCCGCCGCCGCGATCTTCGCGGTGCTGAAAATCGCGCTGACCTGATCCTGCCATGACTGCTTCCTACGAAATCGTTCACCACGAATACGACGTGGTCGTGGTTGGCGCCGGTGGTTCCGGCCTGCGCGCCACGCTCGGCCTGGCCGAGTCCGGACTCAAGACCGCCAACATCACGAAGGTCTTCCCGACGCGCTCGCACACGGTGGCGGCGCAGGGCGGCATCTCCGCGGCGCTGGCCAACATGGGCAAGGACGACTGGCGCTGGCACTTCTACGACACGGTGAAGGGCTCGGACTGGCTGGGCGACCAGGACGCCATCCAGTACATGACGCGCGAGGCCATCCCCGCGATCATCGAGCTCGAGCACTACGGCCTGCCGTTCTCGCGCACGCCGGAAGGCAAGATCTACCAGCGTCCCTTCGGCGGCATGACCACCGAATTCGGTGAAGGCCCGCCGGCGCAGCGTACCTGCGCCGCGGCGGACCGGACCGGCCACGCGATGCTGCACACGCTCTACCAGCAGTCCCTCAAGTGCAAGGCGCAGTTCTTCATCGAGTACTTCGCGCTCGACCTGCTGATGGATGACGACGGCGCCTGTCGCGGCGTCATGGCCTGGGACCTGTCCACCGGGCAGCTGCACCGCTTCCGCGCGCAGATGGTGATCCTCGCCACCGGCGGATACGGCCGTGCCTTCTTCTCCGCAACCTCGGCGCACACCTGCACGGGCGATGGGAACGCGATGGTCCTGCGCGCCGGCCTGCCGCTGCAGGACATGGAGTTCGTGCAGTTCCATCCCACCGGCATCTACGGCGCCGGCTGCCTGATCACCGAGGGCGCGCGCGGCGAAGGCGGTTATCTCACCAACAAGAACGGCGAGCGCTTCATGGAGCGCTATGCCCCCAGCGTGAAGGACCTGGCGCCGCGGGACATGGTCAGCCGCTCGATGGCCACCGAGATTCGCGAGGGTCGCGGCGTCGGCGCGGAGAACGACCACATCCACCTGCACCTGGAGCATCTGGGTCCCGAGGTGCTGCACGCACGCCTGCCGGGCATCTCGGAGAGCGCCAAGATCTTCGCGGGCGTGGACGTCACCAAGGAGCCGATCCCGGTCGTGCCCACGGTGCACTACAACATGGGCGGCATCCCGACCCTGCACACGGGCGAGGTGGTGACGCTCAAGAACGGCAATCCCGATTCGGTGGTGCCGGGCCTGATGGCGGTGGGCGAGGCGGCCTGCGTGTCGGTGCACGGGGCCAACCGCCTGGGTTCGAACTCGCTGCTCGACCTGGTGGTGTTCGGCCGCGCCGCGGCACTGCAGTCGGCCAGGGTGGTCAAGGCCGCCCAGCCGCACAAGAAGATCTCCAGTGCCTCGGAAGAGGCCTGCTTGACGCGCCTGGACAAGCTGCGCAACGCCAAGGGCAAGACGCTGACCGCGAACCTGCGCGTGGACATGCAGAAGGCCATGCAGAAGCACTGCGCGGTGTTCCGCGACGGCCCGCTGATGACGGAGGGCATCGCGAAGATCAAGACCGTCGCCGAGGGATTTGCCAACGATCTGCAGGTGGCCGACCGCTCGATGGTGTGGAACTCGGACCTGGTCGAGACGCTGGAGCTGGACAACCTGCTCGGGCAGGCGCTGGTCACCATCGTCTGCGCGGAGAACCGCAAGGAATCGCGCGGTGCGCATGCGCGCGACGACATCAAGGAGCGCGACGACGCCAACTGGTTGAAGCACACGCTGGCATGGCGCGAGTCGAGCAGCAGCGTGAAGATCGATTACCGCCCGGTGCACATGAACACGCTCGACGCCGACGTCGACGTGATCCCGCCCAAGAAGCGCGTGTACTAACTTCCGAGGATCGGGAGGATGAGCGGGAATCGTAAAAGCCAAGGCAGTCGCCGCCAGCACGATCCCCGCTCACCGATTCCCGATTCCCGGCTTACGGAGTAGGCCCAGATGGCACAGTTCACTCTTCCCAAGAATTCCACGATCGACAAGGCGGCCGGCCGCCGGTATCCGGCCCCGGCCGGTGCCAAGAAGGTGCAGACCTTCAAGGTCTATCGCTATGACCCGGACAGCGGCGCCAACCCGCGTGTCGACCAGTACGAGGTCGACATGGCCACCTGCGGGCCGATGGTTCTGGACGCGCTGATCAAGATCAAGAACGAGATCGACCCGACGCTGACCTTCCGCCGCTCATGCCGCGAGGGGATCTGCGGCAGCTGCGCGATGAACATCGACGGCACCAACACCCTGGCCTGCATCAAGGGCTGCGACGAGGTGAAGGGCGACGTGGCGATCTATCCGCTGCCGCACATGCCGGTGGTGAAGGATCTGGTGCCGGACATGACGCACTTCTATGCGCAGCTGGCGAGCGTCGAGCCCTGGCTCAAGACCGATTCGCCCGCCCCGACGCGCGAGCGTCTGCAGAGCGAGGAGGAGCGGGCCCAGCTCGACGGCCTGTACGAATGCATCCTGTGCGCCTGCTGCTCGACGGCCTGCCCGAGCTACTGGTGGAATGGCGATCGCTACCTGGGTCCCGCGATCCTGCTGCAGGCCTATCGCTGGCTCGCCGATTCCCGCGACGAAGCCACCGGAGAGCGTCTCGACCAGCTCGAGGACCCGTTCAAGCTGTATCGCTGCCACACCATCATGAACTGCACGAAGACCTGCCCGAAGGGTCTGAACCCGGCCAAGGCGATCGCCCAGACCAAGAAGATGCTGGTGGAACGCCGCACCTGATCGCTGCGTTCGATCCACGAAAAAGGCCCCGCATGCGGGGCCTTTTTCATTGGCGCCTGCCGGTGCGCGGGGACGTCGTTCGATGCAGCGCGCAGATCGCGGGAGCAAGCGGATCGCGGCCCCGGTGTGGGCTATGCGGCCTTGGCGATGCCCAGCATTTCGGCCATCCGCGCGTGGTCAATCTTCAGCACGTCACCATCGGCGGCTTCGAAACGCCGCCACGCGATCTGGATCGGATCCTGAGCGGTGGTCGCGATCGGATGCCGGCGCGGGTGGTAGCCACGGCGGAACACCGGCAGCGCCGCATGCAGCAGGCGCAGCAGCATGTGCACGCAGAACCACAGTCTGGCCGCACCCCGGAAGGGATTGCGCAGCCAGCCCTCGACCCGCGCCATGTGGGGATAGGTCTTCAGGGTCAGCAGGGCGATATGCGTGAGGGCGCGCAGCACCATCCACTTGCGATACCACTCGTGCTGGCCGTAGAGCTCCTGATAGACATCGAATGCGACCGCGCCGTGTTCGATCTCCTCGACCTGGTGCCAGATCCACATCGCCTTGAGCGTCGGATCGGAGTCGGCCAGCCAGCGCTCGTAATTCCTCAGGATGATGACGCCGGCCAGGAAGGTGAAGGTTTCATAGCCGGCGGTGAACCCGACGAGCTGCTTGAGCGAGTCTTTCTGCGCGCGCCTGGCGAAATCGGCCGCGGCCTCGGCGTCGTGGCGGCCGACCTTGGGATAGCGCTGCGCCAGCGCCGCGTTGAAGCGCAGGAAGTTCTTCGCGTGGTGCGCCTCCTGGCCGATGATGGCCGTGATGTCGCGGCGCAGTGCGGGGTCGGTGATGTGTTCGCGGGCGGCGCGCATCGCGCGGATCAGGTAGCGCTCGAAGTGGGGCACGTGCAACGCGAGCGCGTTGATGAACACCGAGAACTCGGGGCTGCTCCGACTCCACACGACGCCGGCGCCTTGCGCCGTACTCATGTCGAAATCGAGCGGGCGGACCGGAAACCCATCCATCGGATGCGGTGCGAGCTTGCGCATGCGGAACCCCCCTCTGGCTGCAGCCGGGTGCGGACCGCCGGTTGCGGGCCTAGTATCCGCCGGACAGAACACAAAAGCACCGCAACGGTGCCCCCAGGGAGAGTCGTATCGTGAACAATCCTTCGTCCCACCGGCTGGTGCGGCATGGCCTGGCCGCCATGATCGTGGCCCTGCTCGGAGGCTTCATGCTGACCTTCGAGATGCTCGGCGGCCTGTCCTTCTCGCCGCTGCCCGTCTTCATCGGCATGGAAATGCCCGGCACGGTGGCGGGCTGGAAGGCAGTCCACCTGGGGATGCTGATGAACGGAATGATGGCGATCGTGCTGGGTCTGGCGATGCGCGTCCTGGCCGTGGAGGCCGCCAGCGCCAATCGCGTGAGCTGGGCCGTCCTGATCGCGGTGTGGGGGAATTTTTGCTTCTACCTGTTCGCGATGTTCGGCCACAATCATGGCCTGAGCCTGGGGGCCAACCGCCTGGGCGAGGGCAACTGGGCGGGTGCGGCAGCCTTCCTGCCGGCAATTCTGGGCGCGGTCACCCTCCTGTACGCGCTCGTCGTGCTCATCCGCGCCAGGCCACAGCCGGCCTGAAGTCGCGCTTCAGCGGCTTGGCGGCGTCGCGGCGCGGCGCCGTATTCGCCGGCGCCCGACGGGAAGCAGGAGCAGCGCATGAGCGTGCAGCTGAATCACACCATCGTCTGGTGCCGCGACCAAGCCGCGTCGGCGGGCTTCCTGGCACAGGTGCTGGGGCTGCCCGCGCCGCGCCGGTTCATGCACTTCCTCGTCGTGGATCTGGCGAACGGCGTGTCGATGGATTACTGCCAGGCGGGGAAGGCGCCGTCGCCGCAGCATTACGCGTTTCTCGTTGGCGACGCGGAGTTCGACGCAAGCTTCCAGCGCATCCGCGATCGCGGCGTGGAATTCTGGGCCGACCCGGCGCGCACGAAGCCGGGCGAGATCAACCATCACTCAGGTGGGCGCGGGGTCTACTTCCACGACCCGGACCGCCACCTGATGGAGATCATCACGAGGCCGTACGAGGACACCAAGCAGACCCCGTAACCCGGACCGAAGTCCGGGCTGCGGGATGGTTCTCAGGCCGCGACGGTATCGCGGCCGAGCTTGAACCCGCTGTACCCGTCTTCCTCGATCTTCTGGATCTTCTTGCGGTAATCCGAAAAACCGATGTACGCCGCGAACGAGCGCGGCTTGCCCGGGATGTTCGAGCCCTGGTACCAGCTGTTGCAGCTCGAGTAGAGCGTGGCATTGGCGATCGCGCCGACCTCCTCCATCCACGCTTCCTGCTGCGCTTCGGTGGGTTCGATGCTCGTGATGCCCTCGCGCTCGAGGAACTCGATGCAGTTGGACACCCAGTCCACGTGATCTTCGATCGACATCACCATGTTCGACAGCACCGAGGGGCTGCCCGGTCCGGTGATCATGAAGAAGTTGGGGAAGTCCACGGTGGTCAGCCCCAGGTACGTGCGCGCTCCGTGCTCCCAGCGATCGCGCAGTTCCACGCCGCCACGGCCCTTGATGTTCATGTTCAGCAGCGCGCCGGTCATGGCGTCGAAGCCGGTGGCGAAGACGATGGCATCGACCTCCAGCAGCTTGCCCGCGTAGCGGATGCCCTGCGCCTCGAACTCCTTGATGGGCTCCTCGTTGATGTCGACCAGGTCCACCGTGTCGCGGTTGAAGGTTTCGTAGTAGCCGGTATCGCTGCACAGGCGCTTGCAACCGACGGCCAGGTCCCTGGGCAGCAGCTTTTCGGCCTTCTTCGGATCCTTGACGATCTGCCGGATCTTGCGGCGGATGAACTCGGCCACCTCGTCGTTCGCCTCCTGGTTGAGCAGCAGGTCACCGTACGCCCCCAGGAACTGCAGGCCGCCGAAAGCGCTCCAGCGCCGCTCGAATTCGCGCTCGCGTTCCTCGGGCGTGGCCTCGAGCGCGCTCTTGGAATTCATGTACACGTTGAAGCCGAACAGCTGCTCGAGGTTGTGCTCGCGCATGCGCGCGTACTCGGCCTTGGTCTTGACGACCTCTTCGGGCTCGAGCGGCCGGTTGCAGGCGGGCACCGAGTAGTTGGGCGTGCGCTGGAACACCGTCAAGTGCGCTGCCTGCTCGGCGATCAGCGGGATCGACTGGATCGCCGAGGACCCGGTGCCGATCACGGCCACGCGCTTGCCGCTGAAGTCCACGCCTTCGTGCGGCCAGCGGCTGGTGTAGTAGATCTGGCCCTTGAAGCTGTCCTGGCCGGGGTAGGTGGGACGGCTCGGCACCGACAGGCAGCCGGTCGCGCCGATGAAGTAGCGTGCGCTGAAGCGGTCGCCCTGCTCGGTGCCGATCAGCCAGCGGCGCGATCTGTCGTCGTATGTGGCGGAGTTGACCGCCGTGTTGAACTGGATGTCGGGCCGCAGTTCGAAGCGGTCGGCAACGTGGTTGAGGTATTTCAAGATCTCCGGCTGGGCCGCGTAGCGCTCGGTCCATTCCCACTCCTGCTGGAGCTGCTCGTCGAACTTGTACGAGTACTCCATGCTCTCGACGTCGCAGCGCGCGCCCGGATACCGGTTCCAGTACCAGGTTCCGCCCACGCCCGTGCCGCGCTCGATCACGCGCGCCGTCAGCCCCTGCTGGCGCATCCGGTGCAGCAGGTACATGCCCGAGAAACCGGCGCCGACGATGACGACGTCGAGTTCGACCGGCGTCCTGGCGCTTGCAGATGCGTTGCTCATGTTGAATCTCCTCTGGTGTGTCCGATTCTTTGGGCGCGCTCCTGCAAGCGCTGCCGCGTCTGCCCGGGCTTTCCGGGTGGCTGTCCATGTCCATCGCCGCACACCGGCCGGGCGAGCGGGGCGGTGGCCGCGATGCCCGGGTTCGGCCACGGCCGGCGCCGACACGCGACGCGGCCTGCCCGCATGCTGCACTCCTTCGTTCGTCCGGACTTGACCGAAGGCGCAACAAATTTGACTTCATCTGCAAGCATCGACGGGCCCCGGCTTTCGCCTCGGCGATCCGACCGCAGGCGCCGCGCGAGCGTTTCGCGGCGGACAGGTCCTCAGCTTCGCGATGGCCTCGGTTTGCGCGGCTGCTTGCTGGTCGAGGTACCGGACTTCGGACGGGCCTGCGCGCCGCGCCGCGGAAGATCTGCAGCCTGCTCGGGCGACGACGCGGAGGGGGACGGCAGGGGCTCCATGATCGGCGTCCCGGGTGTCGTGCAGCCCTTCGCGCAGCATTTTCCGGGCTGCCGGTTGCGCGTGATCGGACGCCGGGTGTCGGCCAGCACGCCGCGCTCGAGCAGGCGTTCGACCAGCGCCACCTTGTCGCCCACCGGGTAGTGCCGGTAGATCTCCTGCTTCATCGCGGCCGGCGAGCCGCCGCCATGCAGGCTGATCACCGAATACCAGCCGCCCTGGTAGGAGGCGGTGAGATCCTCCATGAAGCGCGCGGTCTGGATTCGCTTGTCGTAGGGCACGTCGGGATTGGCGCGCAGCACTTCGGCCAGCGTCGCCGCCGTTGCCGGGTTGTGATCCTCGTCGGGCCCGGGCAGGGTCACGATCAGGCCGCCGGACACGTAGTGCGCGATGCGCTGCATGTCGTAGATCTGCGTGGCCAGCAGCAGCTTGCCGATGTTGGCGAAGACCGGGTCGGGCACAAAGGTGCCGTTGATGGGATCGGCCGCGCCGTAGACCGAAGCGGCCACGCCGCAGGCGTAGAAGCCCTCGGTGATCTTGATCAGTTCGACCATCTGCTCGCGCAGGTGGGTCTCCTTTTCCGGATCGAAGCCGTTGGCCTCGCACATCAGCGCGCCCGCGCCGATCAGCAGGTCGCCGAAGCCGGCGCGCGCGCCGATGCAGGTGTGACGGTGATGCGTGGCGTACTGGTAGGTCAGGAAGCCCGAGTGTTCCCATTCGCCGGCATAGAAGACCCGTTCCCAGGGCACGAACACCCGGTCGAAGATGCACACCCCCGTCGACTGGCCGTAGCGGTTGGAGAACAGCGCGGATTTCTCGCCGGGCCGCCCGGCTGGCCGCGCCACGATGCTCAGCCCCTTGGCATCGACCGGTACCGCGCAGCACACGGCGAACGCGGCGTCGGCCTCGGTCATGTTGCGGCAGGGCATCACCAGCAGCTCGTGCATGTACGGCGCGCCGGTGACGATCGCCTTGGTCCCCGAGATCACGATGCCCTTGGCGTTGCGCGATACCACGTGGACGTAGGTGTCCGCGTTGCCCTGCTGGTGCGGGCGCAGCGAGCGGTCGCCCTTGGCATCGGTCATCGCCACGCCCAGGGTCAGGTCTTGCTCCTGCACCTTGTTCAGGTAGGCGTCGAAACGCGCGACGTGCTCGGTCGAACCGAGCGCATCGTCGATGCGCGCGCAGACCTGGCCGATCGCGTTCATCGCGTCGTAGGTCAGGTAGCGCTGCGCGCACCCGGTTTCCTGGCAGACCAGGCGCGTGGCCTCGAGCTTGTTGAGCAGGTCGCCTGCGCTCATGCCCACGTGGGTGAAACGGTTGACGGTCCTGCCGGTCGTGCCCTGCACGGCGGTCATCAGCGGGGCGACATCCGCACGCAGGGCGTAGTCGTAGGTCAGGCCGATGGCCCGCACGCCCGGGGCAAGCGCCGGCTCGTCGGCGACCGATTCGATGCGGCGACCGTCGACGTAGACGGTCGGCCGGTAGCCGCGCAGCGACTCGCGGTAATCCTGGGCAGACATCAGCATGTGCGGCTCTCCTGCGGTGGTCGGCCATTGTCGTCCCGGCCACGCGCAGGGCGAATTGGGGCGGTCCCGCTGAGGCGCTGCGGCCCAAGCCCGCCGATCGCGGGCCCTCACCCCGGGCAAGGGGTCGGGCGGTGGCGGGCAGCGCGACCTACAAGGGCACCGCTGCCGGCGCGCGCTGCCGGGGCCAGGCCAGCCACAGCATCAGCAGTGCCGGCACGATCACCAGGACGACGTCCTGGAGGAAGAACAGCAGCTCCGCGCGCCCGGCCAGCAGATCCCAGACGTGCAGGAAGGCATGCGCGATCTGCAGCACCGCGGCGGTGATCGCGGCGGCCGCGCCGCGGATCGGGTCCAGTGCGAACCAGGCCAGCGCCCAGGCGCAGACCAGGTACGCACATCCGACGTCGCGTACCAGGTGCGGGTTGAATGGGCCGGTCGGCGGCACGCTGGGAACGCTTCGGTACCAGGTCTCGGGCAGCAGCAGCATCGCCAGGCCGTTGAGGCCGAGGATGACCGCGAGCGTCCAGGTCAGGGGCTTGCGCATGGGGCACTCCGGTTCCGATGGAGCCGGCGGGCGCCGGCCCCGGCGGGTTGCCGCGTCATTCTGGGCCCGTGCGCCCGGCCATCGAACTAGGGCGATCCCGCGGCAGGGGTGCCGGACTGGCCGGGCGCGGCACGGCGCTTCTCGCGGATGTAGACGACCCCGGCCGAACCGTCCGAGCGCTTGCGCTGGTCGACATCGAACACGCCGATGGCGCTGACCAGGTCGCGCAGCTTGGAGTAGCCCCAGGTGCGCTGGTCGAAGTCCGGCGCCTGCTTGGCGATATGGGAGCGCACCGCGTCGAGATTGGCCCAGCCATCGTCGTCGGAGGCTGCCTTCACGCCGCTGCGGATCAGCCCGAGCAGCTTGGTGTCGCTCTTGAGCACCTTGGCGTTCTTCTTCTTGGGGGCCCCGGTCTCGGTCGCCTCCTCGGTCGGTGACAGCAGTTCGGTGTAGATGAACTTGTCGCAGGCCGACACGAAGGGCTTGGGCGTCTTCTGCTCGCCCAGCCCGTAGGCGATCAGTCCGGCCTCGCGGATGCGCACGGCCAGGCGCGTGAAATCCGAGTCGCTCGAGACGATGCAGAAGCCGTCGAAGCGGTCGGTGTACAGCAGATCCATCGCGTCGATGATCAGCGCGCTATCCGTGGCGTTCTTGCCGGAGGTGTTCGCGAACTGCTGGATCGGCTGGATCGCATGCTCGGCCAGCACCTTCTTCCAGGGCGCGAGGTTGGGCTGCGTCCAGTCGCCGTAGATGCGCTTGACGCTGGCCACGCCGTACTTCGCGATTTCGGCGAACAACGGCTCGGTCATCGGCGCGAGCCGGGTGGTGTTGTCGGCGTCGATCAGGACGGCAAGGCGTGCGGTGTTGGACGTGGCGGACACGTTCGTTCTCCATGGGTACGGCCCGAGCGTAGCCGATGCTTCCATTCCCATCCCTGGCCGGGCCCGCGCGCATCGGGCGCGGGCTTGGTCGACAATGGGCGCATGGACGATGAACGACGATTGCGCTGGCTGCTGCGGCGCGGCATGAAGGAGCTGGACGTGATGGTGATGCGCTACCACGCGGGCCGCTGGCCGGAGGCGCCGCCGGCCGAGCGCGCGGCGTTCGTGCGCCTGCTCGAGAGCGTCGAGGACCCCGACATCTGGGCGTGGACGATGGGCTACACGGATACGCCGCCGGAGTACGGCGAGCTGATCGCACAGCTGCGCATCCACCGCTGACGCCCATGTCGCAGGCCGTCGACCTCCAGCTCAGGCCGTCCGCTCGGGCGCATCACCTGCTGTTCTGGCTGCACGTGCTGCCGCTCGCGCTGCTGCCGGCCGCGATGCAGACCGGTCCCGCGATGCTGGCCGTGGCGGGCGTGATCGGCCTGTCCTGGCTGTGGGTGCGGCGCCACCCCGCGTTCGGCTACGGGCCGCGCGCGATCCTGCGCATCGTCTCGGATCCGGAGGGTCGCTGGTCGCTGCAGAACAGCGCCGGCACGCGGCTGTCCGCGGAACTGCTCGACGACAGCACGGTGCTGTCGAGCATCCTGATCCTGAACTTCCGCAGCGGCGACGGACGGCGCCGCACGCGCGTGCTGCTCGGTGACGAAGCGCCGCCGGAGGCGCTGCGCCGGCTGCGTGCACGGCTGGCCATGGGTGGGCCCGCCCCCGATCGGGACGCCGACGACGCGCCCTGACCGGGACGCCCCCGCCGGCGAGCCGGGCAGATCGTCAGCGTGTCCGAAAACGGCCAGACGGATGGGGCCGACAGGACCACAATAGGCGTGATGCAACTCGACCCCCGGCTCTGCTATGAGGCAATCCGCTCGCGCGATGCGCGCTTCGACGGACGTTTCTTCGTGGGCGTGTCCACCACCGGCATCTACTGCCGCCCGATCTGCACGGCGCGTACGCCGGCCCGTGACCGCTGCCGCTTCTTCGTGCACGCCGCCGCAGCCGAGGGCTCCGGCTTCCGCCCCTGCCTGCGCTGCCGCCCGGAGCTTGCGCCCGGCACCGCGCCGGTCGACGCGGCGCGCAGCGCGGCGCATTGGGTGTTCTCGCGCATCGAATCGGGCGCGCTCAACGGCGCGGCGCTCGAGTGCCTTGCACAGGAGTACGGGCTGTCCTCGCGGCAGCTGCGGCGGGCGGTCGTCGCGGAGTTCGGGGTGACGCCCATCCAGCTCGCCCAGACGCGCCGCCTGCTGCTGGCCAAGCAACTGCTCACGCAGACGCGCCTGCCGATGGCGGCGCTCGCGCATGCGAGCGGATTTTCCAGCGTGCGGCGCTTCAACGCCCTGTTCAGCACCCGCTATGGGCTGAACCCGCAACGCCTGCGCAGGTCCGCCGGCGAGGTCGCAGGGCAGGGCATCACGCTGCGCCTCGCATACCGGCCGCCCCTGGCCTGGACCGAGCTGCGCTCGTTCCTCGTCGGTCGTGGTGCGGTTGGCGTGGAGGCGGCCGACGGCGAGCGTTACCTGCGCACGGTCCGCCTGGATGCGCATCGCGGCTGGATCGCAGCACAGCAGGTTCCGGGCTGCGCGTTGCTGGCGGTGGAGGTATCGGCCGGCCTGGTGCCGGTGCTCGCCCGTCTGCTGCCGCGCATCCGCCAGCTCTTTGATCTCGACGCGCATCCGGAAGCGATCGCACAGGCCCTGTCCGGCGACGCGCGGCTGCGCCCCCTGGTGGACGCGGTCCCGGGGCTGCGCGTGCCCGGCGCGCTGGACGGCTTCGAGCTCGCGCTGCGCGCGGTGCTCGGCCAGCAGGTGACGGTGAAGGCCGCGACGACCTTGTTCGGCCGCTTCGCGCGAGCCTACGGCGAGCCCGCGCACACGCCGTACGCGGGCCTGCTGTACTACGCGCCCGAAGCCGCGCGCGTCGCACACGCCGACCTGCAGGAGCTGATCGACCTGGGGCTGACCCAGCGCCGCGCGCAGACGGTGCAGGATCTTGCCCGCGCGGTGGTCGACGGCGGGCTCGACCTCGATGGCGGAGCCCGGCCGGAGGACAGCCTGGAACGGCTGCTCGCGATTTCCGGCATCGGCCCCTGGACCGCGCAGTACGTGGCGATGCGTGCGCTGCGCGACCCGGACGCCTTCCCGCATTCCGACTTTGGCGTGATGAAGGCGCTGGGCGTTGCGCGCCCGGCCCAGGCACTGGCCGAGGCCGAATCCTGGCGACCCTGGCGCGCCTACGCGGCGCTGCACCTGTGGCGCGCCCTGGCATCCGCAGGCTGAACGAAGATGAAATCCTCCCGGCGACACACGCGGATGAAGAGCCCGATCGGCGAGCTGCTGCTGGTGGCGGACGCCGAGGCGCTGTGCGGGCTGTACATGAAACTGGAAGATGGCTGGTCGCCTGGCACCGACATCGGCCCGTTCCACGCCGCGGCGCTGCCCGCGGCACGCGCACAGCTGGAGGCGTACTTCGACGGCGCACGCCGGGTCTTCGACCTGGAGTTGAAGCTGGAGGGGACGGCCTTCCAGCGCCAGGTCTGGCAGGCGCTGCTCGAGATTCCGTACGGCCAGACCAAGAGCTACGGCGAGCAGGCACGACGGATCGGCCTGCCCGACGCGGCGCGCGCCGTGGGCGCCGCCAATGGCCAGAACCCGGTGTCGATCATCGTGCCCTGCCACCGGGTCATCGGCGCCAACGGTGCCCTGACCGGTTACGGCGGGGGCATCGACCGAAAGCGCTGGCTGCTCGCGCACGAGGCAAGCCAGCGCCCCCTGCTGTAGGCCGCCGGTCGACGATTGCTCGGGCACCCGCGCGCAGGTGCCTTGCGCCTTGCGCGCCCCCGTTCGGAAGATGCCGCGCTACGGATCGCAGGGCCCGGCTCAGGTCGACGGCAGGGAGCGTCCGGGCAGCACGGTCGGCTCGGCGACCGCCAGGGGATCGGGGTGATCCAGCGTGTAGTGGAGACCGCGGCTTTCCCTGCGCATGAGGGCCGAGCGCACGATCAGTTCGGCGCACACGACCAGGTTGCGCAACTCGATCAGGTGGTGGCTGATGCGATAGTTGCCGTAGTAGTCCTGGATCTCGCGCTTGAGCAGCTCGACGCGGTTGAGTGCCCGCTCGAGCCGCTTGGTGGTGCGCACGATGCCCACGTAATCCCACATGAACGTGCGCAGTTCGAGCCAGTTGTGCGAGACCACGACGTCTTCGTTCGAATCCTGCACGCGCGAGGCGTCCCAGGGCTCGAGTGCGGAAGGGGCGGGAAGGCGGTCGAGCCGGGTCAGGATGTCCTCGGCCGCCGCGGTTGCGAACACCAGGCATTCGAGCAGGGAGTTGGAAGCCAGGCGATTGGCGCCGTGCAGGCCGGTGCAGGCGACCTCGCCGATCGCATAGAGATTGTCGAGGTCGGTGCGCGCGCGAAAATCGGTGATCACGCCGCCGCAGGTGAAGTGGGCCGAGGGTACGACCGGGATCGGATCCCGGGTGATGTCGATCCCCAGTTCCAGGCAGTGTGCGTGGATGCCGGGGAAATGGCTCGTGATCATCTCCGCCGGCAGGTGGGTGACGTCGAGCAGCACGTGGCGCAGGCCCAGCCGCTTCATCTCGTGATCGATGGCGCGTGCCACGATGTCGCGCGGGGCCAGTTCCGCGCGCTCGTCGAAACGCAGCATGAAGCGTTCGCCCGGCGCGCCGTTCTCGGGCGGCAGGCGCAGGTAGCCGCCTTCGCCGCGCAGCGCCTCGGTGATCAGGAAATTGCGCGAGTCCTTGTGGTACAGGCAGGTCGGATGGAACTGCATGAACTCCATGTTCGAAACCCGGCAGCCGGCGCGCCAGGCCATCGCGATGCCGTCGCCCGAGGCGCCGTAGGGGTTCGAGGAATACAGGTAGACCTGGTTCGCCCCGCCGGTGCACAAGGCCACGACCTTGGCCGGGATCGCCTGCACCTCCTTGCGCGCGCGGTCGTACAGGTAGACGCCTCGCACCGTGCGCGTGCCGGTCCCGACGATCAGGTCCACGGCCACCGCACGTTCGCGGATGTCGATGTTGGGATGATTGGCGGCCAGCGAGGCGAGCGTGGTTTCGACCGCGCGGCCGGTCGAGTCGGCGGCGTGGACCACGCGGCGGTGGCTGTGGCCCCCCTCGCGCGTCAGGTGCAGGCGCGAACCGGTGGGGTCGTCGTCGTCGCGCGTGAACGAGACGCCCTGCTCGACCAGCCAGCGGATCGCATCCGGGCCGCGCTCGACCGTGAAGCGCACGGCCGTCTCGTCGCACAGCCCGCCGCCGGCGATCAGGGTGTCGCGCACATGCGCCTCGAGCGAATCCCCGGCGTCGAGGACGGCGGAGATGCCGCCCTGTGCCCACAGCGTGGATCCGGACTCCAGCCGCGTCTTGGAGATCACCGTGACCCGTCTACCCGCCTGGGCGAGGCGCAGGGCCAGCGTCAGGCCAGCGGCGCCGCTGCCCAGAATCAGTACGTCGGAACTCATCCCCTCGAGGCCCTGCTTGGTAGACTGTCCGCGATTATGAACGCGGAACGAGGGAGAGGCGGGTTCGTACGACCGTTCCGCAACACCCCCATTCGATGAGCGAAGAAAACCCCGGCGTCGATGAGCAGCTCGTCGAGCGCGCGCAAGCGGGCGACCGCCGCGCGTTCGAGCTGCTCGTCCGGAAGTACCAGTACAAGATTGTCCAGCTGGTCGGACGGCTCGTGGGCGACGCCGACGCGCCCGATGTCGCCCAGGAGACGTTCATCAAGGCGTGGCGGGCACTCAATGGCTTCCGCGGCCAGAGCGCCTTCTACACCTGGCTGTACCGCATCGGCATCAATACCGCGAAGAACCACCTCGTCGCGCGCGGCCGGCGGCCGAGCAACCAGGACATCGATGTGGAGGATGCCGAGCAGTTCGGCCACACCGAGCAGATGAGCGATGTCGACACGCCGGAAGCCCTGCTGCTGTCGGACGAGATCCGGCAGAAGGTGAGCGAGACCATCGCCGGGCTGCCGCCGGACCTGCGCCAAGCGATCACGCTGCGCGAGCTCGAGGGTCTCTCCTACGAGGAGATCGCGGAGGCCATGAACTGCCCGATCGGCACCGTCCGCTCCCGCATCTTCCGCGCGCGCGAGGCCATCGACCTCGTGCTCAAACCGCTCGTCGAATAGGACGTGGATCGGCCCCGCCTTTCGTCGTGCGCTCGGAACTTTCCCGTTAAGCTGCGGTTTAGGTGATATGCGTGGGCGATTCCGCGACAACTGAAGAGGTGGTGTTCCCGATGCCTCAGGATTCCCTGTTTGCCTTGCTGGATGACGAATGTACCGGCGCCGAGCTGGACCGGCTGCTCGAGCGGATCGAGCGCGATCCGGGCCTCGGCCAGCAATGGAGCCGCCTGTGCATGGCTCGCGCGGCCAGTGCCGGTACCCGTATTGTGGCCGGGCAGCCCGACATCTGCCTCGGCGTGATGGCGGCCCTGGACGCGGCTCCGGCCGCCGTCGATGCCAAGGTGGTGGACCTCGCCGCGCATCGTGCCGGTCGTCGATCGCGGATCGCGTCGATATGGAAGCCGGCCGTGGGCTTCGCGGCCGCAGCGTCGGTCGGCGCGGCGGCCGTCATGTTCGTCCAGCCGCAGGCCGGACCGGACCGCGCGGTTGGCGGTGAGGCGAGCTTCGTCTCCGCCGGGATCGGCACCACCCGGGCAGGCGCCAGCGGCATCCGGCTGGGTCAGCCGGAACTGCGCACGGTCTCGGCCGCCGACGATGCCCATGCGCAGATGCTGCGTGAATACCTGATGGACCATAGCAACGCGATCGCCGACGAGGGCGTGGGCGGGACGCTTCGCTATGCGCGCTTCGCAGCGCATACGGCCGAATACCGGTCACAGACGGACGAGCAACCTTGAAAGGCAAGCGCCTGGCGGTAGCGGCGGTCGGCCTGGCCCTGGCTTCAGGCGTGGCGCAGGCCTCCGACGAGGCCGGCGACTGGCTGGTGCAGATGAGCCAGGCGGCGCGCATGGCCAACTACGAGGGGGTGCTGGTCTACCGCGGCGACGACATCCTCGAGACCTTCCGCGTCACCCACCGCTTCGAGGAGGGGTCCGAGCGCGAGCGCGTGCAGTCGATGACCGGCGAGGTGCGCGAGGTCCTCAAGCAGAACAACAAGGTCACCTGTCTGTTGCCCAGGGACCAGAAGCTGACGGCGAATCGTCCGGCCACGCCCAAGAGCCTGTTCAAGCCACTGTCGAAGGACCGGCTGGCGCAGATTGCAGGGGTCTACGAGCTGCGGGAGCTGGGCGAATCACGCGTTGCCGGGCGCAACTGCCGGGGCATCGCCATCGCGCCGCGCGACGAGTTCCGCTACGGCTACGAGCTCTGGGCCGACAGCGAGACCCGCGTGCCGCTCAAGCTGAGCCTGGTGTCCCCCGACGGCCGCCTGCTCGAGCAGATGTTCTTCACCGAGGTGAGCTTCCCCAGCACCATCCCGGACACGGCCTTCGCGGCGGACGTGCCCGCCGCCCGGGCGCGCGAGTCCACGGCCGCGGCGGCCGATGCCATCGCCCAGGCGCACGAGCGTGAACCGGTTTCCGACACCGCCACCGCGGACGCCGCACCGGCGCAGTTTTCCGAGCTCCCGCCGGGATTCCGCGTGGTCCGGCGCGAAATCCGCGCCTCGCCATCCGGTGTGCGCGAACACCTGCTGCTGTCGGACGGCCTGAGCGCGGTTTCGGTCTACCGCGTGCTGCGGCATGCGCCCGAACTCGCCACCGCTGCAGCCGTCCAGCGTACCGACCAGATGGGGCCGCTCAACGCCTACAGTCGCTCGGTCGGCCAGGTGCAGATCACCGTCGTGGGCGAGGCGCCACGACGCACCGTGAAGATGATCGGCGACAGCATCGACAGCGCCTTCGAGCCCCTGAGCGCACCCGGGCCGACGCCGTAGCGGGCAGCAGGCCCAACCCGTCGCCGCGCGTCCCTGTTCGGCCAGCGGCGTCCGCCCCGTGAAGGTCTCCCGGTGGCGCGCGCGGCCGCCAGGAGGCGATTCGCTAGAATCGCCCGGGTTCCCTACCTCGAATGCCCCCTCGGAGTCGTACATGCCAGGTCTGCGGACGTCCGCACTCGCGCTGACCCTGCTGTTCACGGTCGGCGGGCTCACAACCGCCTGTTCAAGGGGTGGTCAGAGCCTTCCGGACTTTTCCGACCTCGTCGAGCAGAACAGTCCCTCGGTCGTCAACATCAGCACGGTGACCGACGAGGTCGCCGCCGGGCCGGAGGTGGGCGAACAGAGCCCCGAGTGGTTTCGCCGCTTTCTCGAAGAGCACGCACCTCCGGGATCGTCCGAACCGCTGCCCGAGGAGCCGGATCCGGGGCGCGCCGAGCCGCTGGGCTCCGGCTTCGTGCTCTGGGAGGACGGCTACGTGCTGACCAACTACCACGTGGTGCAGGGCGCCAGCGAAGTGATCGTGCGACTGATGGATCGTCGCCAGCTCACGGCGAAGATCGTCGGCACCGACAAGTCCACCGACCTGGCCCTGCTCAAGGTCGATGCCAAGGGCCTGCAGGCGGTCAAGATCGGCGATACCGGCAAGCTCAGGCCGGGGCAGTGGGTGTTCGCCATCGGTTCGCCGTTTACCTTCGACTACTCGGTCACCGCCGGGATCGTCTCGGCCAAGGGCCGCAACCTGCAGTCCGAGCAGTACGTGCCCTTCATCCAGACCGATGTGGCGATCAATCCGGGGAACTCCGGCGGTCCGCTGTTCAACCTCGATGGCGAGGTGGTGGGCATCAATTCGCAGATCTACTCCCAGTCCGGCAGCT
>CAMLNE010000015.1 GCA_946481265.1 uncultured Panacagrimonas sp.
GCCGAGCAGATGGCCGACATGCGCCACGCCGGCCAACTCGCGACCGCGAAGCAGATGACCGAGCGCGCGCAGGACTTCTACACCTCGCTCGGCATGCAGAAGCTGCCGGAGAGCTACTGGGAGAAGACCCAGTTCATCAAGCCGCGCGACCGCGACGTGGTCTGCCACGCCAGCGCCTGGGACATGAACCTCGGCGGCAGCGCCGCAAGCGAAGGCCAGGAGGCCGTCGGCCCCGACGTGCGCACCAAGATGTGCATCAAGCCGAACGAGGAAGACTTCACCACCATCTACCACGAGTTGGGCCACGTCTATTACTACCTGGCCTACAACGCGCAGCCGCCGATCTTCCAGACCGGCGCGCACGACGGCTTCCACGAGGCCATCGGCGACACCATCACGCTGAGCCTGACGCCCGAGCACCTGAAGAAGATCGGACTGGTCGGCGAGGTGGTAAAGAACGACAAGGCGACCATCAACACGCAGATGAAGCTGGCGCTGGACAAGATCGTCTTCCTGCCCTGGGGCAAGCTGGTGGACCAGTGGCGCTGGAAGGTCTTCAGCGGCCAGATCAGTCCGGCCGACTACAACGCCGGCTGGTGGAAGCTGCGCGCCGAATACCAGGGTGTGGCGCCGCCCAACGCGCGCAGCGAGGCGGACTTCGACCCCGGCGCCAAGTACCACATCCCCGGCAACACGCCCTACACGCGCTACTTCCTCGCCTTCGTGCTGCAGTTCCAGTTCCAGAAGGCGCTGTGCGACGCGGCGGGCTTCGATGGACCGCTGCACGAGTGCGATGTGTACGCCAATCCCGACGCCGGCAAGCGCTTCGTCGAGATGCTCTCCCTGGGCGCGTCGCAACCCTGGCCCGACACGCTGGAGAAGCTCACCGGCACACGGCAGATGGATGCCTCGGCGTTGACCGAATACTTCGCGCCGCTGATCGCCTACCTGAAGGAGCAGAACCAGGACCGCAGCTGCGGCTGGACCGCGCCGGCCGAGGGCGCTTCCTGAAGCCGATTCCGGCAGCACCGTTCAGGGCGCCTGAATGCGCCCTTCAAAAGCTCTTGCTTGGATGATCCCTGGCCGCCACCTACAGTGCTGCTGATGAGACTTCGCTATTCCAATACCGCCATCGCGCTGCACTGGCTGATCGCACTGCTGGTCCTGGCCGGCTGGAGCCTGGGCGCGTACATGACCGAACTGCGGCTCTCGCCGGAAAAGCTCAAGCTCTACTCCTGGCACAAGTGGATCGGGGTCACGGTGCTGATGCTGGCCTGCCTGCGCGCGGCGTGGCGGGTCACGCACCCGGTGCCGCCCGCGAATCCGGCGCATCCCGCCTGGCAACGCCGGACGGCGAGCCTGGCGCACGGCGGGCTGTACGCGCTCATGTTCGCCCTGCCGTTGTCCGGCTGGCTGTTCAGCTCGGCTTCCGGCTACCCGGTCAAGTATCTCGGCGTGATCCCGCTGCCCGACCTCGTGGACAAGAGCAAGGAGCTCGCGGGGCTGCTCAAGCAGGTCCACGTCACGCTGGCCTGGCTGCTGGCGCTGATCGTCGCCACGCATGTCGGCGGCGCCCTGCAACACCATCTCTTCGATCGCGACGATACGCTCGCCCGCATGCTGCCTTGGGCCCGTCGCAGGAGTCCTTCATGAAGCGCTTGCTTGCCCCGTTCCTGCTGGCCGCCAGCACCGCCCTGCTCGCCGCTGCATCCAGCCCCATCGATGCCGGCAAGAGCCGCATCGTCGCCACCTTCACGCAGATGGGCGTGGACGTGGACGGCCATTTCAATACCTTCGAGGGCAGCGTGAGCTATGACGCCGCCAACCCCGCAGCGTCGTCGGCAGAATTGAGCATCGATACGGCGAGCTTCGACATCGGTGACGAGGAGTACAACGCCGAGGTCCGCAAGAAGGAATGGTTCGACTCCAAGACCCATCCCGTGGCGACGTTCAGGTCCACCGCGATCCGCGCCCTGGGCCCCGACCGCTTCGAGGCAACCGGCACGCTCGCGCTGAAGGGAAAGACCCAGACAGTGACGGCGCCCGTGACCGTCACGACCCAGGGCAGGCTGCGTCACTTCGAGGGCCAGGTACCGGTCTCGCGCGCGGCCTTCGGCCTTGGCGACGCCGGCTGGGACGAGGTCCTGGAGGACAAGGTCCTCGTCAAGTTCGTCATCGTCGCGCCCGTGTCCTGAGTGCGCGCCGCTTTAATCCAAGCCTGACTCATCCATCCAACCCTAGAGAGGATTTCCCATGCGTCTGACCGTTCTTGCTTCTGCCCTGCTTGCCGCCGGCTTCGCCGGCTCCGCGTTCGCCGCCCCGGTGACCTACAAGGCCGATCCGTCCCACACCTATCCCAGCTTCAAGGCGGCGCACATGGGGATTTCCTTCTGGCGCGGCAAGTTCAACAAGTCGAGCGGCACGATCACGCTGGACCGCGAAGCCAAGACCGGCACGGTCGACATCAGCATCGACGCGGCCAGCGTCGACTTCGGTCACGACAAGATGAACGAGCACGCGATGAACGAGGATTTCTTCAACGTCGCGCAGCACCCGACCATCACCTACAAGGGCACGATCAAGTTCGAGGATGGCGAGCCCGACGAGGTCGACGGTCAGCTCACGCTGCTGGGTGTGACCAAGCCGGTGAAGCTCGACATCGAGAGCTTCAAGTGCATCGAGCACCCGCTCTACAAGAAGGAAGTCTGCGGCGCCGACGCGGAAGCCGAATTCAACCGGGCGGACTTCGGCATGACCAAGTACGCCGACGGCGACCTGGGCAAGGTCAAGATCCAGATCCAGGTCGAGGGGCTGAAGGAAGGCTGATCCGGAGCGCCGCAGGCAGGCGGAGCAGGGCAGGCGTGCCGCTGACCACGGTGCGCATGCCCTTGCCCTGCATGCCCGCGGCGGCCTTCATGACCGCCAGGCAGCGCGCGCCAGGCGCAGCACGCGCATCGCGGCGGTCTCCTACAGGTCGTTCATCCCGAGTTCCTGGATCTTGCGCGTGAGCGTGTTGCGACCCCAGCCCAGGCGGCGCGCCGCTTCCTGACGCTGTCCGCGGGTGGCGCTGAGGGCGGAGCGGATCAGGGTGCGCTCGAACAGCGGCATCGCCTCGTCGAGCAGCGCGCTGCGTCCGGCCGCGAACTCGCGATCCGCCCAGGCACGCAGGGTATCGGACCAGGCCTCGGGCTCCGCCGGTGGCAATGCAGTGCGAACCGGCGGCGGCAGCTCATCGTTGGTCGGCGTTGCCGCGGGCTCCAGCGGCGACGAAACCGGCGTAGCCGGCGCCACGCCGGAGGGGATTTCCGTGACGACGGCGCGGCCCGCCGCCGACGGTACCGGCTCGCGCAGTTCCGGTGGCAGGTCGTCGAGATGCACGTCGCGGCCGGGCGCCATCACGGTCAACCAGCGGCAGACGTTCTCCAGCTGACGCACGTTGCCGGGCCAGGCGAATGCCTGCAGCCGTTCCATCACCTCCGCCGGCACGCGCTTGGCCTCGGCCTGCAATTCCCGGGCGGCCGCGGCCAGGAAGTGACGCATCAGCAGGGGAATGTCCTCGGCGCGCTCGGCCAGGCTCGGGATGCGCACGCGGATGACGTTGAGACGGTGATAGAGGTCCTCGCGAAAGCGGCCTTCCTTGACCAGCGTCTCCAGGTCCTGGTGGGTGGCCGCGACCACGCGCACGTCGACCTTCACCGGTGCCACGCCACCGACGCGGTAGAACTCGCCGTTCTGCAGCACGCGCAGCAGGCGCGTCTGCAGGTCCGACGGCATGTCGCCGATCTCGTCGAGGAACAGCGTGCCGCCGTCTGCCTGCTCGAAGCGGCCCTTGCGCTGTGTCTGCGCGCCGGTGAAGGCTCCCCGCTCGTGGCCGAAGAATTCCGACTCCATCAGATCCTTGGGGATCGCCGCGGTATTGACCGCGATGAAGGGTCGGGCGGCCCGCGGCGAATTGACGTGCAGCGCGCGCGCGACCAGTTCCTTGCCGGTACCGGATTCACCCGTGACCATCACCGTGATCTGCGACTGCGACAGGCGACCGATGGCACGGAATACCTCCTGCATCGCGGGCGCCTCGCCGATGATGGCGGCGGACTCCAGTGCGGGCAGCGGCTCCGGCACCTCCCGCCGCGCCGCCGCGCGGCGGACCAGTTCGGCCACCGCGTCCACGTCGAACGGCTTGGGCAGGTATTCGAAGGCGCCGCCCTTGTAGCTGGCCACCGCGGCATCCAGGTCGGAGTGCGCGGTCATCACGATCACCGGCAGGGCGGGATGCTGGTGGCGCACGCGTTCCATCAGTTCCAGGCCGTTGACGCCGGGCATGCGGATGTCGGTCACCAGCACATCCGGCTGGTCCTCGAGCAGCGCGTCGAACAGCTCGGCGGCGCCCTCGAAGGTCTGCACCTTCATGCCGGCGCGCATCAGGGATTTCTGCATCACCCAGCGGATCGACTCGTCGTCGTCGACCACCCAGATCTCGAGTGTCTTGGTCATTTTGAAGTGTCGGGTTGGCCCGCTTCCCCGTCGAGCGGGAGGTACATCGAAAACACGGTGGCGCCGGGCCGTGAACGGCACTCGATCACGCCCGCGTGTGCATGGATCAGGTACTGCGCCATCGGCAGGCCCAGCCCGGTGCCCTCGGCGCGCGTGGTCACCATCGGATAGAAGATGCGATCGATCATCGCGGGTGCGATCCCGGGGCCGGTGTCCTCCACGTCGATCTGGGTGACGAGCCGATAGCGGTTGCCGCCGATGGTGAACTGGCGCCGCGCCCGGCTGCGCAGGGTGATCGTGCCTTCCGTGCCGGCGCCCGCGATGGCCTGCATGGCGTTGCGCACGACGTTGAGGACCGCCTGGACCATCTGCTCGCGGTCGGCCACCAGTTCGGGAATGCTGGGGTCGTAGTCGCGCAGGAAGCGGATGTCGGGCTGGCCCTCGGCCTCGCACAACTGGCGGACGTGCTCCAGCACCTCGTGGATATTGACCGGCATCTTCCGCGGCATGCGGTTGGGACCGAGCATGCGGTTGACCAGGTTCTGCAGGCGATCCGCCTCGCGGATGATCACGCCCGTGTACTCGCGCTGGCTGCTGTCCGGCAGTTCCTTTTCCAGCAGCTGGGCCGCACCGCGGATACCGCCGAGGGGATTCTTGATCTCGTGGGCGAGGCCGCGGATCAGTTCACGCGAGGCCTGGTGCTGCGAAAGCAGCAGCTCGTCGCGTGAGATGCGCAGGTGCCGATCCAGTGCCATGCACTCCAGCAGCAGGCCACTGCCCTTGCCGAGCAGGATGGGCGTGACCGTGCAGTCCAGCGTGACCGCTTCGCCGGCGCGCTGCAGCGTCATTTCGCGATCGATGAAGCCGGTGCCCGATTCGAGCGCGGCCTGCAGGCGCCCGGCGTGCGCGGCAAACGAGGGGATCGCCTGGAGCAGGGGCTCGCCGAGCGCATGGCGACGGCCGACCTCGAACAGGCATTCGCCGGCGGAGTTGATGGAGGCGACGGCCAGCTTCGCGTCGAGGCAGATCACGGCCGTGGTCAGGCCGTCGAGTACCGCGTCGGGAGCCACGCGCGAGCGGGGCACGAATCTCATGAGACGGAAATTGCAAAAGGCGCGCCATGCGCGCGGCGGCGCAGCCTAGTCGATTCAAGACCTTCGCGCACCGTTTTGGTGCGCGATGCCCGTCACCGCACTGCGGTCGGGCCGCTTCAGTGCATCCGATCGAGCACGCAGTTCGGCTTGCGAATCAGGGTGCTGGCGCGCCTGGCCGCGGCTTGGGCCGGTTTGCCTCGCGCTCTGCGCGGCGCTCCTGCGTGAGCCGCACCGTCGGCGGCTTCATGTGCACGATCACGGGCGCGGCCCGGCCCACTTCACGGCCCGCGGCATCGACGGTCACCACGCTGACCAGGTGTTCGCCGCGTTCGACCCCCTCGAGGACGTACGTGAGGGCGCGCGTGGGCTTCGGGTTCTGCGCCGTGCCGTCCAGCAGGTAGAGCAGGCCGAAGGTCTCGGGCAGCGGCTGGTTCATGCGCACGCTGACCGGCAGGCGGCGGTCGTCACCGCGAAAGGTCTCGTCCGGCTTGGGCGACAGGATGCTCACGCTCAGCGGTGCGCCACCGGTCATGTCCGGGCCGGCCGTGGCGCCGGGAGCGGGAGGGGGTGGCCGGGTGACGGGACCCACGATCTGGATCGGCGGCAGGTCGACCGGCCTGGCGTTCGGGGAGGGCGGCTGGTCGGTGTAGTGCACCACGCCGTTCTCGTCGACATGGCGATACACGTCGGTGGCCAAGGCTGGAACCGCCGCCAGCGCCAGCAGCGCCGCAAGCGCGCCGAGCAGTGACAGCGGGCGAATTCCAGGCATGGGCGTCGCGCTCCCGTGAAGCTGATCTCGAGCGGGAATGGTAATGCGTTCCTCGGAACGCGCGGCGGCGGGCCCGCGCGGGCGACCACCGGCGACACCGGGCGCCCCCCGGTCCCCGTTATGCTTCACGCATGAAAGCCAAGGAAATCCTTCTCGAAGCCGCACCCAATTTCCGTGATCTTGGCGGCTATCCCACGCAGGATGGCCGCCGCGTACGGCGTGGGCGTCTGTACCGATCCGAGCTGCTGTTCGGCCTGGGCGAGCGCGACCTGCAGACCCTGGCCGGACTCGACATCGGCCTGGTCTGCGATCTGCGCAGCCCGGGCGAGCGACGCAAGCTGTCGAACGAATGGCCGGCCGATCGTCCCTACGAAACGCTGGCGCTGGACATCGGCTCCGAGCTCTCCGCGGTGCAGCCGGACAAGTGGAGCCGCAAGCTCGCCGATCCGGCATTCGACGCCCAGCGCGCCCACGCGGCGCTGGCGGAGAACTACCGGCGCATGCCGGCCAGCTACGCGCGCGACCTGCGTGCCCTGTTCGAGCGCCTGTCGCTGGACGACGCGCGGCCGACCCTGGTGCACTGCGCAGCCGGCAAGGACCGCACCGGCTTCGTCTGCGCGATGCTGCTGTCGGCGCTCGGTGTTACCCACGACGACATCGTCGAGGACTACCTCGCGACCCGCGGACGCTATACCTACGAACGCCTGATCGGCACGCGCCTGCTGACGGTGCTGCATGTCGACCATCTGCCGCCGCATGCCGAGAGCGCCCTGCGCGTGCTGGCCTCGGTGCATCCGGAATTCTTGGAGGCCGCTCTCGAGCGGGTGCGCACCGATTTCGGCGGTGTGGATCGCTACCTCGAGAACGCCTGCGCGCTCACGCCGCAGCGCCGCGAAGCGCTGCGCGCCTCGTTGCTCGAGCCCTAGTCACGGGGAATGGCTGCCCCCATCCACCGCGCCCGACCGGTGCCGCGCGTGCGTGGCGGGGCGCGGCCGAGCGTCGAGCAGCGCCTGCTGCTGGCGATGGAACGCCTGCTCGAACAGGGGCATGCCTTCGGCGCGCTGTCGGTGGAACAGCTCGCCGCCGAGGCGGGCATGGCGCGGGCCACCTTCTACCTGCACTTCCGCGACAAGGGGGAGCTGGTACTGCGCCTGATGGGCCAGCTCACCGACGAGATCATCGCCAGCGCCGGCGTCTGGTTCGGCAAGGCACAGAACGCGGACCGGCACGATATCGAGCAGGCCCTGCGCGGCATCGTCGGCACCTTCAAGAAGCACCACGCGATCGTCGCCGCCATCAACGACACCGCGCCCTACGATCCGGCGGTGGCGCAGCTCTACCGCGAGATGATGGACACGCTCTGCGCGGCTAGCCGGCGCGCCATCGCCTCCGTGAAGCGGCAGGGAAGGGCACATGCGCAAGCCACACCGGACGTGGGGACGGTCCTGACCTGGGCGGTGGATCTTTATTGCGCGCGCTTCATCGGCCAGTACGAGGGTGCGGCGCTGGACCGGCTGGTGCAGACGCTGGCACACATCTGCGCCAGCGCGATCTTCGCCCCCGAACCGCCGCCCCCCACGAAGAAGAAGACGACATCGGCGGCAAAACGTCGCGGGGCCTAGCTTCGGGCAGTGGTCCGCGCCGCAGGATGGCCGGGTGGCAGCGCGGTCGCCGCGGGCTTCAGGGCAACAGCACCGCCTTCACGCAGTCACCGCGATGCTGCGCGGCGACGGCCTCGTTGATCCGTGCCAGTGGCCAGGTCTTCACCAGCCGGTCGAGCGGGAAGCGGCCGGCGCGGTACAGGCGCACCAGCTCCGGGATCAGGGTCTGCGGATCGCTGTCGCCCTCGACGATGCCCTGCACGCGATGGCCGCCCAGCACCAGCGCGGTGAGATTCAGCGCGATGCCGGCATCCGGCGTGGCGGCCGCGACCACGCCACAGGCACCGTGCTGCGCCAGGCAGCCGATTGCGGCCTCGATCACCGCCGGGATGCCGGTGTTGTCCAGCACGTAGTCGGCGCCCTGCGGCAGCAGACCCCGCAGCTGCGTGGCGAGGTCGCCGCCTGCCGGATCCACGCCGTGCGTCGCGCCCAGCTCCAGTGCCAGGGCGCGGCGTGCGGCGATCGGCTCGACCAGCACGATCGTGCTGCAGCCCTGCACCACCGCACCCATCACCGCGGCCAGGCCCACCGCCCCACCGCCGCAGATCACGATCGAGGAGCCGGCACGGGCGGCCAGGGCGCGCATCACGCTGCCTGCGCCGGTCTGGAAGCCGCAGCCGAGCGGCCCGAGCAGTTCCAGCGGCGCGGCGCGATCCACCTTCACCACGTTGCGCGCCCGGGCCAGCGCGTGCGTGGCGAACGAGGATTGGCCGAAGAAATGACCGGACACCCGCTCGCCCTCGCAGGCCAGCGCGGAGCTGCCGTCGGCGCGTGCACCGCCGAAGTTGAGCGGCGCGAACTGGTGGCAATAGCAGGGCTCGGCCTGGCGGCAGCGCGCGCAATCGCCGCAGGACAGAAAGCTCAGCACCACGTGATCGCCAACCTGGAGGTCCTTCACCGCGCTGCCCACCGCCTCGACCACGCCGCTGCCCTCGTGGCCGAACACCGCGGGCAGCGGAACCGGGATGGCCTGGTCGCGGGCAATCAGGTCGGTATGGCACAGGCCCACGCCGACGATGCGCACCCGCACCTCATCCTCGCGCGGAAGTTCGAGCTGCAGGCGCTCGATCGTGAAGGGGCCCGCGCTGCGGCGGATGACGGCGGCGGTGATGTCCATCGGGGCTTCTCCTGGGGACCTGGACGAACCCCGCCTTTGGGCGGGGCCAGGCCGGTCAGATAATAGACAGTCTGTCTATTTTCCGGCTAGCGTAGGCGGAGCGCGTTTCTCACCACGAACGTTTCCCGGAATTCGGAGCAGCAGCATGAACACGGTCAGCAGGCGCCCGCAGGCACCGGTGCATCTTGGCGACGCAGGACTCTACGAGAAGGGCTTCCCGCACGAGCTCTACGCCGTGCTGCGCCGCACCATGCCGGTGTGCTGGAGCGAGGAGGAGAACGGACCCGGCTTCTGGTCGCTGCTCAAGTACGAGGACATCTCCGCTGCCGCGAAGAACCCGGCGGTGTTCTCGTCCGCCACGGAGAACGGCGGGCACCGCCTGTTCGACGAGCAGGCGGCGGGCGTGGCCGGCTCGGGCGCCGAAAGCCCGATCGGCATTCCCTTCATCTCACGCGATCCGCCCAAGCACGTGCAGCAACGGCTCGCGCTGATGCCGGCCATCGCGCCGGTGCGCCTGGTGGAGATGGAGGCGCGCATCCGCGCGCGCATCGTGCGGCTGTTCGAGAACGTGCAGGGCGACACCTGCTTCGACGTGGTCAAGACCTTGTCGGCGCCACTGCCGATCCAGACGCTGGCCGAACTGCTCGAGGCGCCGGAAGGCTCCGAGACGCGGCTGGTGGAATGGACCAATGCCCTGATCGGCGAAGACGATCCCGAATTCCGCCGTTCGCCCGAGTACATGGCCCAGGTTATCGGCGAGCTGATGGCCTTCGGTGCCGAACTGCGCGCCGCGCGGCTCGAGAGCGGCGGCGCCGACATCATCCGCCTGATCAGCCGCGAGAAGGATGGCAGCCTGGTTCCGCTCAAGGATTTCTTCGCGAACCTGATCCTGGTGCTGGTCGGCGGCAACGAGACCACGCGCAATTCGATCTCCGGCGGACTGCTGTCCTTCACGCAGCATCCGCAGCAGTGGCAGAAGCTGGTGTCGGATCGCAGCTTGATCCCGTCTGCGGTCAACGAGATCGTGCGCTGGGTCTCGCCGGTGATCCACATGCGCCGCACCGTGATGCAGGACGTGGAGATCCGCGGGCAGAAGATCGCGAAGGGATCGAAGATCCTGTTTTGGTACCCCTCCGCCAATCGCGACGAGGAGATCTGGAGCAATCCCTTCGACTTCGACGTGACCCGCCCGGTGCAGCGTCACCTCGGCTTCGGCGTGGGCCAGCACGTGTGCATCGGCAGCCGCCTGGCGGAGATGCAGATCCGCGTGTTCCTGGAAGAGCTGTTGAGCCGTTACCAGACCCTGGAGCTGGCCGGGCCGGTGCCGCGCATCCGTTCCAACTTCATCCACGGCATCAAATCCCTGCCGATGCGCTTCGGCACCACCTAGCCCGGGCGCCCGGGCTGCGCTTCGCGTCGGTCACTGCTCCACTCCATCACCACAGGTTTCAACGCCAGGACACCGCGATGCATATCTCCGTCCATGCCCGGCAGCGCCCGAACGATCCCGCCGTCACCATGGGCGACGGCCGTTTGCTGAGCTTCCGTCAGCTCGAGCACGCGAGCCTGGCGCTGGCCAACCGCTTCCACGAGCTGGGTCTGCGCGGTGGCGACGTCATCGCGGTGCTGATGGAGAACCGCCCCGAGTACTACGTCGCGACCTGGGCCGCGCAGCGCATGGGCCTTTACTACGTGCCGATCAACTGGCACCTGAAGGCCGACGAGGTCGCCTACATCACCGCCGACTCGGAAGCGGTGGTGATGCTGACCTCGGCGCAGCATCGCGAGATCGCGGCGCATGCCTGCGCCGGCAGCCGCTGCACACGCACGATCAATGTCGACGACGCCGACTGGGGCGGGGTGCGCGAGGCCATCGCGTCGCCGACACCGCCGCCCACGCGGCACGAGCCGGCCGAAGGGCAGGTGATGTTCTATTCGTCCGGCACCACCGGCAGACCCAAGGGCATCAAGCGCGCGCTCGACGGTCGTGCGTTCGGCACACCGGCGGCGATCGACAAATTCCTGTCGGCGTTCTACGGCATCGGTGCACAGAGCGTGTACCTGTCGCCGGCACCGCTGTACCACGCCGCGCCGCTGGGCTGGACGATGGCGATCCAGCGTGCCGGCGGCGCGATCGTGTGCATGACGCAGTTCGATGCGCTGGAGACGCTGCGCCTGATCCAGCAGCATCGCATCACGCACGCGCAGTTCGTGCCGACGATGTTCGTGCGCATGCTCAAGCTGCCACCGGAACAGCGCCTCGCGTTTGACGTGTCGAGCCTGAAGATGGCCGTGCACGCCGCCGCGCCCTGCCCGCCGGACGTCAAGCGCGCGATGTTCGAGTGGTGGGGCCCGATCATCCACGAGTACTACGGCGGCAGCGAGGTCAACGGCCTGTGCGCGGTGGGACCGCAGGACTGGTTCACGCATCCCGGAACGGTCGGCAAGGCCGCGCTCGGCGTGGCGCACATCTGCGACGACGAGGGCAAGGAGCTGCCCGTCGGCGAGACGGGCGCGGTCTACTTCTCCGGCATGCCGCCGTTCGAGTACTTCAAGGATCCCGGGAAGACGCGCTCGGCGCACAACGCGCAGGGCTGGAGCACGCTCGGCGACATCGGCCACATGGATGCGGACGGGTACGTGTACCTCACGGACCGCAAGGCCTTCATGATCATTTCCGGTGGCGTGAACGTGTATCCGCAGGAAGTGGAGAACGTGCTGATCGGCCACCCGGCCGTCATGGACGTGGCCGTCATCGGCGTGGCGCATCCGGAGCTGGGCGAGGAGGTGCTGGCGGCGGTGCAGCTGCGCGAACCCGGCCAGGCCAGCGAGACGCTGAAGACCGAACTGATCGAGTTCTGCCGCGAGCGCATCGCCCACTTCAAGTGTCCGCGTCGCGTGGAATTCGACGCCGACCTGCCGCGCCTGCCCAACGGCAAGCTGCTCAAGCGGCTGATCAAGAACCGCTACAGCGCGGCCTGAGGCGGCGCCCGACCCTGGACAGGCCCCAGGGGCCAGGGCCTGTTATCCGGAGCAGGGAACAGGATTGCTGCCGCATCCTGCCCGGCGTGTCGTCGCCCAACCCGGCTTGGAAGTTGGCGCGAATCCGACTACTGTATGGATATACAGCTCTCTCCGGCAGGTCCCATGCTCACCCCCCGCCAGACCGACATCCTCGCCTTCATCCGCAGTTCTCTCGAGAACCGCGGCGCGCCGCCCACCCGGGCGGAGATCGTGACCGAATTCGGCTTCGCCTCGCCCACCGCGGCGGACGATCATCTCAAGGCCCTTGCCAAGAAGGGCGTGATCGAACTGGTCCCGGGGGCTGCGCGTGGCATCCGCCTGCTCGAGGCCGTCCCCCAGCAGTTCCAGCTTCCGCTGATCGGGCGGGTCGCCGCGGGTTCGCCGCTGCTCGCACTCGAAAACCTTGAACGCCATGTACCGGTGGAAGCCAATCTGTTCAAGCCGCGCGCGGATTACCTGCTGCGCGTGAGCGGCGAATCGATGCGCGACATCGGCATCCGCGATGGCGATCTGCTCGCGGTGCACCGGCAGGCCACGGCGCGCAACGGACAGGTCGTCGTCGCCCGCATCGGCGACGAGGTCACGGTGAAGCGCTTCGAGCGGCGCGGCGACGTCGTGCGCCTGCTGCCGGAGAATCCGGAGTTCGAACCGATCCGCGTGGACCTGGCGCGCGATGCGCTGCACATCGAGGGGCTGGCCGTGGGCCTGCTGCGCACCGGCGGTTTCGCGCGCCATTGAACGGCTCATGGAACCGCGCATCAGTTTCATCACCCTGGGTGTCGCCGATCTCGGGCGCGCCACGCGCTTCTATGCGGAGGTGTTGAAGCTGCCGCGCGTCCCGCTGCCGGACGGCGCAGGCGTGAGCTTCTTCGAGATGGGCAGGACCTGGCTGTCGCTGTTTCCGCGCGAGGACCTGGCCAGCGACGCGGGGCTTTCGGGCTCTGGCTTCGCGGGCTTCGCGCTTGCGCACAACCTCGGCTCGATCGAGGCGGTCGATGCGCTGTTCGCGGAGCTGCGCGCGGCCGGCGTGAAGATCGTCAAGGAACCGCATCGGGCGTCCTGGGGCGGCTATTCCGGATATTTCGCCGACTCGGAGTCCTTTCTCTGGGAAATCGCATGGAATCCGCACTTCCCGCACGCGTAGACCTGCATCCCGGCACCGGGCATGGCCGCAGCAGCAGACGTGGAGTCGCTCCTGATCTGCACGCCTTGCTGGGTCCCAGGATCTGGCGCGCGCACGAACAGGCGCAGATCCGCACCCAGCCCACCGGCTTCGACGTGCTGGACCGCGCGCTGCCCGGCGGCGGCTGGCCCCTGGGCGCCGTCAGCGAGGTGCTGCATGCGCAACTCGGCGTCGGTGAACTGAGCCTGGCGCTGCCGCTGGTCGCGCGGCTCACGCAGGCAGGACGACCGGTCGCGCTTGTCGCACCCCCGATGCTGCCGTACGCGCCGCGCCTGGCCGCTTCGGGCGTGCAACTGTCGAAGCTGCTCGTGGTGGAGCGCGTGGAGCGCGACACCGGACAGAACGCGCTGTGGTGTGCGGAGCAGTTGCTGCGCGCCGCGGCCGGAGCGGTGCTGCTGTGGATCGAGAAGGCCGACGCGCATGCCCTGCGCCGGCTGCAGCTCGCGGCCGAGGAGAGCGACAGCTGCGTGCTGCTCTACCGCTCCGAGCGCTACGCCGCGGAGTCCACGCCCAGCGCCTTGCGGTTGCGCATCTGGCGCCAGAACGCAGCGTCGCAGGTGGAGGTGCTTAAGTGCCGCGGGGCGCGGCCTTCGCCGCTTTCTCTACGGACCGCGGCATGAATCCGCACCTTCGCATCGCATGCTCTGGCTCTGTCTCCATCTCCCGCAACTGCCGCTGTCGGCGCTGGGCTCTCTGCCCGCCGGCAGCGCGGTCGTCGATCAGCGCGGTTCGCAGCGCTGGCTGATCACGGATGCGCCGGACTGCGCGGCGGGCACGCCGCTGGCGTGCGCGCTGACGCTGCATCCCGAGCTGAAACTGCAGGTGCGCCGGCCCGGCGCGGAGCAGGAAGCCTTGCGCAGTCTCGCGTACTGGATCTATCGCTTCGGGCAGCCGGTCAGCGCGCAGATCCAGGATCTCGGCGAACCGGGTCGCAGTCCGCGCGCGCTGCTGTGGGTGGAGATCGGCAGCAGCCTCGCGCTGTTCGGTGGCCTGGACCCCCTGTGCCGGCGCTTGTGCGACGAGCTGGTCGAGCTCGGCCACGATGCCCGGCTCGGGATTGCGCCGACGCGTGCGGGTGCGGCACTGCTTGCCTGCACCGGTCATTCCGATCCGGTCATGGACGCGGACGCCTTGTCGGCCTGCCTGGCGAAGCTGCCGCTTTGTTCGCTGCACTGGCCGGAAGATCTCCTGCACTCGCTTTCCGGCGTCGGCTTCCGGCACCTGGGAGAGGTGTTCGCCGTTCCGCGTGATGCGTTCTCGAAGCGCTTCGGCGCCGCGTACCGCCTGGAGCTCGATCGCCTGCTCGGCCACGCGCCCGAGCCCTGCGACACGATCGTGCCGCCCGAGACCTTCCGTCGCCGCTTCGAACTCGCCTCCGAGATCGAGGAGGTGGGACGCCTGCAGTTCCCATTGAGACGGCTGTGCATGGAGTTGCAGGCCTACCTGCGCACACGCGACCGCGGGCTGTGCGGCGTGAGCCTGGCGGTGATGCATGCCGGCGCGCGCGAAACGCGCATCCACGCGCAGTTCGTCGATCCGCATCGTGATGCCAAGCGCATGTTCGATGCCCTGCAGGAACGCCTCGAGCGCGACGGCCTGCCGCTGCCCGCGCGTGAGCTCGTGCTGATGGCGGAGGAGTTCGCGGAGGCCTCGATTCCGCAGGGCGATTTCTTCGATCCTCGCGCCGGGCAGGCGCAGGCCTGGTCGGCGGCGATCGAACGTATCCGGGGGCGGCTGGGAGAGGCCTGCGTGTGGATGCCGCAGGCCATCGAGGATCATCGGCCGGAGCGCGGCGCCTCGCGCGCGGAGCAGGCCTCGCAGGATGCGTTCGTCCCCACGCTCCACCTGGCGCGACCCACCTTCCTGCTGCGGGAGCCCTGGCCGATGCCGCCGCCGGCCCTGCCTGCGGACGCCGTGTTCGAGCGGATCGAATCGGGCTGGTGGGATGGCGATGACATCCGCCGCGATTACACGACGGTGGAGATCAATGGCAGCCGTGCCTGGGTGTATCGCGACCTCGTGACGAGCAGCTGGTACCTGCACGGAAGATGGTCATGAGTTATGCCGAGCTGCATTGCCTGTCGTGTTTCTCGTTCCAGCGCGGCGCCTCCCATGCGAAGGAGTTGATGCCGCGGGCCCGGGCGCTGGGTTATTCGGCCGTGGCCATCACCGACGAATGCTCGCTGGCCGGCATCGTCCGCGCACACGAGGAGGCCGGCAAGGCCGGGATCCAGCTGATCGTGGGCTCGGAGCTGCAGGTGGAGGAGGGACCTCGCCTGGTCCTGCTGGCGCCGGACAAGTCCGCCTACGAAGCGATGTCGGGGCTGATCACCCATGCCCGCCGGCGCAGCGAGAAGGGCGAATACCGCCTTCTGTTCGCCGACTTCGAGCAAAGGCCGCAGCCCGGCCTGGTGCTCTGGATCCCCGGCGAGGTCCCGGATGCCGGTCACGCGGCCTGGGTACGCGACCATTTTTCCGGCCGCGCCTGGATCGCGGTCGAACTGCACCGCGGGGCGGACGACGCGGCGCGTCTCGAGACGCTGCGCGAGATCGGTCGTCGCTTCGCGCTGCCACTGGTGGCCAGCGGCGATGTCCGCTACCACGTGCGCGAACGACGGGCGCTGCACGATGTGATGACCTCCATCCGGCACGGCGTCCCGGTTTCCGAATGCGGCCATCGTCTGCTTCCCAACGGCGAACGCCACCTGCGCAGCCTGGACGAGCTGCGCCGGATCTATCCGCCGGAGCTGCTCGAGGAGACGCTGCGGATCGCGGCGCGCTGCAGCTTTCGCATGGACCAGATCCGCTACGACTACCCGGCCGAGCTGGTTCCAGAGAGCCACACCGCGACGAGCTGGCTGCGCCATCTCACCGGGCAGGGCATGCGCCGTTACTGGCCCGATGGCGCCGCGCCGCACATCGTCGCGCAGATCGAGAAGGAGCTCGCACTGATCGCGGAACTGAAGTACGAGGCCTTCTTCCTGACCGTGTGGGACATCGTCCGCGAGGCGCGTGCCCGCGGGATCCTGTGCCAGGGCCGCGGCAGCGCCGCGAATTCCGCGGTCTGCTACGCGCTGGGCATCACCTCGGTGCAGCCCGAGGACGGCAACATGCTGTTCGAGCGCTTCGTGTCGAAGGAGCGCAGCGAAGCGCCGGACATCGACGTCGATTTCGAGCACCAGCGGCGCGAGGAGATCATCCAGTACGTGTTCTCCAAGTACACCCGCGAGCGCGCGGCGCTGGCGGCCACGGTGATCCATTACCGCAAGAAGATGGCGCTGCGCGACGTCGGCAAGGCGCTGGGTGCGGCTCCCGACCAGATCGACGCCTTCACCAAGTCGCTGGCCTGGTGGGACCAGCCGGACGAACTGCCGATCCGCATGCGCGAGTTCGGCCTGGACCCGGCGGC
Organism: uncultured Panacagrimonas sp.; assembly: GCA_946481265.1. The sequence continues at coordinate 16,752 of CAMLNE010000015.1, forward strand.
CCCGATGGTCCGACGCTGGCTGGCCCTGACCGGGGAACTGCGCGGCATGCCGCGTCACCTGTCCCAGCACGTCGGCGGTTTTCTCATTTCCGACATGCCGGTGTGGCGGCTGGTGCCGATGGAGAACGCCGCCATGGAGGGCCGCACGGTCATCCAGTGGGACAAGGACGATCTCGAATCGCTGGGCCTGCTGAAGGTCGACGTGCTGGCGCTGGGCATGCTCAGCGCGCTGCGCCGCATGTTTGACCTGATGCGCCCCTTTGACGATCGCCCACGCGCGCTGCACGAGATTCCGCGCAACGATGTGCAGACCTACGACATGGCCTGCGCGGGCAAGACCGTGGGCGTGTTCCAGATCGAATCGCGCGCGCAGATGTCGATGCTGCCGCGACTGCAGCCGCGCGACTTCTACGACCTGGTGATCCAGGTCGCAATCGTGCGGCCGGGTCCGATCCAGGGCGGCATGGTGCATCCCTACCTGAAGCGCCGCCAGGCGCGCGCACGCGACGCGAGCCACGCGATCGACATCCCGGCGCGCCTGAAGAAGGCGCTCGGACGCACACTGGGCGTGCCGCTGTTCCAGGAACAGGTGATGAGGATCGCCATCGACGGCGCGAACTTCACGCCGGGCGAGGCCGACCAGGTGCGGCGTTCGATGGCGGCGTGGAAGCGTCATGGCGGGCTGGAGCACTTCCGCGAAAAGCTGATGTCCGGCATGGCGCAGAACGGCTTCGATGCCCGCTTCTCCGAGAGCATCTACAAGATGATGCTCGGCTTCGGCTCGTATGGATTTCCCGAGTCGCACGCCGCGAGCTTCGCGCTGCTGGCCTATGCCTCGGCCTGGATCAAGTGCCATGAGCCCGCCAGCTTCATCGCCGGCCTGATCAACTCGCAACCGATGGGCTTCTACGCACCGGCACAGCTGGTGCAGGAAGCACGGCGCAGCGGGGTGAACGTGCTGCCGGCGGACGTGATGCACAGCCACTGGGATTGCACGCTGGACGACCGCAACACCCTGCGCCTGGGGCTGCGCTGCATCGGCGGATTTTCCGAGGCGGTGGCATTGCGCATCGAGCGCGCGCGGAGTGAATCGCCATTCCGCGATCTCGACGACCTGGTCGACCGCGCCGGGCTCGGTGCGCGCGACCGGCGGCTGCTGGCGGATGGCGACGCGTTGCGCACGCTCATCGGCCATCGTCACCAGGCCCGTTGGTCGGCACTCGGCGCCGAGCGCCTGCCCGGCATGCTGTCGGGCCACGCCGCGAAGGAGCCCCAGCTCGACCTGCTGCGCGCACCGCGCGAGGCGGATGACATCCTCGACGACTACGCGTCCACCGGGCTGAGCCTGCGTCGCCATCCGGTCGCGTTGCTGCGTACGCGGCTCGACGCGATCCGCGTGAACCGCGCCTCGGACCTGGAGCGGCTTGCGAACGGTCAACACATCCGCGTCGCCGGCCTGGTCATCAACCGCCAGCGTCCACAGACCGCGAACGGCACGGTGTTCATGACGCTCGAGGACGAAACCGGGTCGCACAACCTGATCGTGTGGAACTCGGTGATGGAGGCGCAGCGGCTCGAGGCCCTGCGCGCGAGCTTCCTGATCGTCAACGGTGAGCTGCAGAAGCAGCAGGGGGTCACCCATATCCTCGTGCAGCGCTTCTTCGACCGCAGTCACTGGCTCGGCGGTCTGCGTGCGGCGTCGCGCGATTTCCACTGAGCCCGGGCACAGGGCGTGCAGGGTGCCGGCGGCCTGCGCGCGCAGCAGGCTGTGCAGGAGCGGCGCGCATGCCGGTCCGGTGCGCCCCTGCGGCATGGGCCCGTGCGACCATTGCCCCATGCTTCGCGCCGCGCCCGCCCTGGTCATGCTGCTGCTCGCCGCAAGCGGCGCCGCCGATGCCGCGACGCGGATCCAGATCAGCGTGGGATCGATCGAACATCCCGCGCTGCCGGCCAGCGTGCAGGACCTTCACCTGGACTGCCGTCTCGAGCACTCGGCGAGCCGCGCGAGCTGCAGCGATGGCGAGGCGCGCGTGCGCCTGCAGGATCAGCCCGTGGCGCTGCATTTCGACGCTGCGCTCCAGCGCAACGGCAGCTGGCACCTCGCCACCCGGGGGACCGCACGCGGCTTCACCTGGTCGGATCCCTCGGGCCGCCATGCGACCGACAAGCTCGACCTGGATCTGGTCGCCAGGATCGACGGTGACGGCCGCCACATCCGCGCGCAGGTGAACACCGCCCTGCCGCGCGGACAGGCCTATGTCGAGCCGGTGTTCGTGGACTTCGGCCTCATGCCCGCCACGCTGCAGGCGAAGCTCGACTTCGACACCCGGCGCACTGCGCTTGTCGTGGAGCATTTCGACCTGCAGCAGCCGGGCGTGGTCGAGGCCAGCGGCGAACTGCGCTGGACCGGTGCCAATCCCGCCACGACCACGCTGGACATCGCCGCGTTGCAGCTGGGCCCGGCCTTCGCCACCTACGTGCAGCCCTTCTTCGCCGGTACGCCGCTGGAGAGCACGACATTGTCCGGCACGGCGCGGGGCCGCGTGCAGTCGACCGGCGTGCAGCCGCAGCGCATCGCCCTGGTGCTCGACGGCGTCGGCATCGAGTCCGGCGCCTACCAGAGCGGCGTGCGGGGGTTCGAAGGCGAATTCCACTGGACGGCGCAGGGCGAGGGCGAGGCCTCGCGGCTGCACTGGGCCGGCGCGCATGTCGCGAAGCTCGAGATCGGCGCCGCCGAGCTGCGCTTTCGCAGCGCCGCGCGCGACCTGGAGCTGCTTGCGCCGCTGCGCCTGCCGCTGGCCGGCGGTGCGCTCAACGTGCGCGAACTGGCTGTGCAGCGCGCGGGCCAGGCGGATGCCGCGGCGCGCTTCGACGCCACCATCGAGCCCATCGACCTCGCCGCGCTGTGCCGCGCCTTCGGCTGGCCCGAGTTCGGCGGGCAGCTCGGCGGACGACTGCCCGGCCTGTCGCTGCAGAAAGGGGAACTCAAGCTGGACGGCGCGCTCACGGCCAAGGCCTTCGACGGCGACATCGCGCTCGACGACCTGCGCGTGCTCGAGCCCTTCGGCCGCGTGCCGCGCGTCGAGGCCGATATCCGGCTGCGCAATCTCGACCTTGCCGCCATCACCAGCGCGTTCTCGTTCGGTCGCATCGAGGGTCGCATCGACGGCGACGTGGACGACCTGCGCCTGATCGACTGGCAGCCGGTGTCGTTCCGCGCGCGCCTGGCCACACCGCCGGGCGATCGCTCACGCCACCGCATCTCGCAGCGCGCCATCGACAACATCTCGGCGGTGGGCGGCGGCCCCACGGGCGTTCTGCAGCGCGGTGCACTGCGTTTCTTCGAGGATTTCGCCTACGCGCGCATCGGCTGGAGCTGCGTGCTGTCGGCAGGCGTCTGCCACATGGCCGGCATCGAGCCGACGGGTGACGGCGGCTACGTGCTGGTCGAGGGTCGCCTGCTGCCGCGCATCGACGTGGTCGGCTATACCCGCGAGGTGGACTGGAACACCTTCGTGTCCCAGCTCGCGTCCGCACGCGGCGAGGGTATCCAGATCCGCTGATGGCCGGCCGCCGTCGTCCCGGATCTCGGCCGCCCCTGTCGGCTCCGCCCCCGCTATGAAACGGCCGCGCGCGCCGTAGAATCGCTCCCATGTCGAATACCCTCACCCGTGGCGTGCGCATCGTGGCCCAGCCTCGCTATGTGCCGGAGCAGTCCGATCCGGCGGCGAAGAGCTATTTCTTCGCGTACCACATCACCATCCGCAACGAGGGGGCGGACAAGGTCCAGCTGCTTTCACGGCACTGGGTGATCACCAACGGCGAGGGCAAGGTCGAGGAAGTGCGCGGTCCCGGGGTGGTCGGGCATCAGCCCATCCTCGCGCCGGGCGAAGCCTTCGAATACACCAGCGCCTGCCCGCTCGATACCGCCGTCGGCACCATGCACGGCGAGTTCACCATGCTGGTGTCGGAGACCCGCGAGCCCTTCGACGCGCGGATCGCCCCCTTTCGCCTGGCGGTGCCCAGCGCGCTGAACTGAGCGCCGGCGAAAGGGCGCTCAATCGACCCGGAAGCGGCGTCGGGCGATCAGCTGCCCCTGCGGCGTACGCAGGTCCACGCGCCAGTTGCCGCGGGAATCCTGCGGGAAGTTCTGCTTGCGGCTGTAGGTGCGGAAGCCCGCCTCGCGGCCTCCCGAGATCTCCGCGGGAATGCGGTCGATCAGCTTTCCTTCCTGGTGCCAGTCGAACACCACGGCCTGCGACAGGCCGGTGGGCGCGCGCACCGCGACGAAGGCGATCGCCCCCGAGACGTGCAGTGCGCCGGTCTCGAACAGCGTGATCGGGCGGCCCGGATCGAGGCCCTCGATATGGTCGGTGATGCGCGCCTCGCGCACCCACAGGCCGGCCGGCGGGATCGCCGCACGCATCGCCCACATCAACGGGAAGGCCGCGACGAGCGCCGCGCAGCCCATCAGGCGGACGCCGTTACCGGGGGCGGCGATCAGCATGCGCGGCAGGCTGGCCAGCAGGCTGATCCCGGTGATGGCCAGTGACAGCGGCAGTGCCTGGTCCAGCGGCAGGTGCAGCGCCACTGGCAGAACCACCAGCGCGGCGATCAGCGTGCAGTACGCATGCAGCGCGCTGGACAGGCCCGCGTGCGGCGCGATGCGGCGCAGGTAGACCGGATCGAGCGAAACCAGGATGGCGATCACCACCGCCACGGCCACGAACAGGATCTGTCCGGGCTCGAGCACCATCGCGCCGAACAGGAAGGGAAGCGCGAAGAACAGGATCTCCTGCTGGATCTGCTGGGTGACGAAGCGCACCGCCCCGACGCTCAGGCGGCCCTTGGAACGCGCGACCAACCAGCGTCCGACCAGGTTCTCGGCGAGCAGCCAGGGCCAGCCAAGCAGGGCGATCACCGCAATTCCGCGTGCCAGGTCCTCGCCACGCTGGAACAGGAAGAAGCTGAGCCAGCCGATGGAAAAACTGGCGGTGGGCAGCAGCCAGGGAAAGCGCTCGAGAAAGCGGCTGGCGGTGAGCAGGTGACCATCGAAGATCGCCACCGCGGTCTCGCGCCGCGGCGCGGGCGGCCCGTCGGTTGCGTCGGTCGCGGTCGACGGCAACCCGGACCGGTCAGCGTTCGGCGCGATGGGAAGATCCGCAGCGGGCGCGGTATCGATCGACCCCGTATCCGTTGACCCGGCCTCCATCGGCTCGTCGATGACGAACAGAGGCCCCTCCGGCTCCGGCGGCATCGAGCGCGGACCCAAAACGGTCAATGACGACGCGGATCGCGGGATCGGCTCCATCGGAATGGCGGGGATGGTGATCTCGTCGCGCGGATCGACGCGTGGATGCTCCGGCTCGCAGGCCGGCGCCATGCGCTGGCGCGGCGCCGACGGTGCCGCATCGGGCGCCAGCCGCAGCGGAGGGCGGGAATTCGTGGCAACGGCCGAGGCGCGCGGAACGATCTGTGCCGGATCGGGGAGGGGGCGCACGCGCGGACCGGGGTGACGATCGACCGCTTCGCGGACCCGGTTCGTGAGCGCGCCCGCGGCCGTCTCCCGGACGCTGCCCGGTGCCGTGGTCGGGACCGCTTTCGCGATATCGCCGGGGCTGTGCCTGGGCGGCACCGGCACAGCCGGCGCCGTCCGGCCGGAGACCAGTGTGGGCGAGGGCGGGATGCGCGGCTTCATGGAAACACGAAGACCGCCGTGGGCAGGCGCGTCACAGGAGAGCGGATCGAAACGAGGCAAGACGAGAAGGGAACTAGCGCGCAGTCTGTGCGCCAAAGCTGAATCCCAGCTTTGCAGCGCCCTCCAGCAACCCGGTATGCGGCCTGCATCGAGTTGGCTTGGCGGCGGTGATGTCCGCCATCCGTCCCGTGCCCGCGGAGGCGGCGCAATGAGTGCGGGCCGGGCCTTGCCCGGCGCCGCGGGATATCCCTTGTTGCCGCCCTACCAGTGCTCGCCCTTGAACACGTTCGCGAACACCATCTGTTCGATGCTCGGCTTCTGGCCTTCCTTGCGTCCCTTGGCCGCGGATGAAGAGGGGAAGAGCTGGAAGCCCTTCGACAGGATGTAGTCGTTGACCTTGGGCCAGAGGGCGTAGGAGACCGAGGCCGCCGTGCCCAGCGTGGTGGCGATGGACTTCGGCTTGTCGATGATCGCCTTGATCACGGTGCTGGCGGCGTCGTCGGGACTCCAGGTCGGCACGTAGTCGTAGATCTTGGTCGGCGCGATCATCGGCGTGCGTACCAGCGGCATGTAGATCGCCGTGGTGTGGATGTTGTACGCGCGCACTTCCGCCGACAGGCAGCGCGTGAACGCATCGAGCGCGGCCTTGCTTGCCACATAGGCGGAGAAGCGTGCCGCGTTGGCCAGCACGCCGATCGAGCTGACATTGATGATCTGCCCGCTCTTGCGCTTGGACATGCTCGGCAGCAGCGCCAGGATCAGGCGCACGCAACCGAAATAGTTGAGCTGCATGGTGCGCTCGAAATCATGGAAGCGCGTCGCGGATTCCATGACGCCGCGGCGGATCGAGCGGCCCGCGTTGTTGATCAGGATGTCGACG